>JAFAWJ010001143.1 GCA_019242065.1 Chloroflexota bacterium | reverse complement strand
AACCAGGTCGACGATCTGCTCTTCGATCCGCACCTGGCCGAACGCCACGTCTTCCAGTCCGTCGAACATCCGCGGCCGCTCCTGGGCTTCAGTTCGCATCCCCACCCGGCGATGCCGTGGACCGCCGTCGGCCGCCGGCGTGGGATGTCACGCGACATTCGACCCAGCGGCGCGGACAATTACGCCGTCCTGCATCGCTGGTTGGGCACGAGCCGCGCCGAAGTCAAACGCCTGCAGGCGTGTGGCGCGCTGACCGTCGGCGACCCGTTTGGGATCGACACGGTGCCCGACGCACCCGGCATGCCGCGCGATCCCACCTACGCCACCCGTCTCGGCCTGCCGCCCGCGGAGCCATGAAGATCGTCGAATTGTCGAGCACGCCCGCGGCGGCCTACGCCGGCCTGCTCATGGCGCAGCTCGGGGCCGAGGTCGTGTGCCTCGGTGACGACACCCTCGACCCCGCCACCGCGCGTTATGTCAATACCGGAAAAACTCGGGAGTGCGTCGACCTGACCACATCCGCGGGCGTCACCCACGTCCTGGACCTGGTTCACGACGCCGACGGGCTCGTCGAAGACCTCGGCTCCCACGGGCTCGACGACCACCAGCTCTCACTCAGACGCCTGCGTCGCCGCAACCCGCGCCTGGTCGTCGTCAGCATCTCCCCCTTCGGCGAATCCGGTCCGCACGCTGAGTGGCACGCCTCCGAGCTGGTCACTCAGGCCATGGGCGGCATGCTCCAGTCCACCGGCTGGGACGCCGAGCCACCCCTCAAACTCGCCGGCTCGATGGCCGCCTTCATCGCCGGCTTGCACGCTGCCATCGCGCTGCACGCCGCCGTCTTCGGCGTCCGCACCGGCCACGAACGCCCGGCCCACATCGACATCTCCGCCCAGGAGACCTTCCTGCAGCACTGGTCGCGACACATCGGCCAGTGGGCCTACAGCGGCGCCGGACAACGCCGCGACCGGCGCACGCTCGACGGTCAGGGCGTTCCGAGCATGGCCCGCGCTGCCGACGGCTGGATCTGTCTGGCCGTCCGCAACGCACGCTGGAACACCGTCGCCGACCTGCTCGGCCTCCACGACTTCACCGGCGACGAGTGGCAAACACCGGCCGCCCGTGTCGCGCGCTGGGCCGAGATCGCGCCGCACTTCGAGGCCGCCATGGCCTCGCGCACCCGCGACGAGTGGTTCGCGGCCGCCGCCGAGCGCGGCCTCATCTTCGGACCGGTCCACGACCTGCACGAAGTCCTGGCGAGCGAGCAGTACGCCGCGCGCGACTACTTCACGGTTGGGCCTGACCAGGCCAGAGCCCCTGGGCTTCCATTTCGTTGGGAGGACTGAACACCGACATGCCTTTCGAGACGATCCTCTACGACACGCAGGACGGCGTCGCGCGGGTCACCCTCAATCGACCTGAACGACTCAATGCCATGACCTGGCTCATGATCGAGGAGTTCCTCGATGCCATCGAGCAGTGCCGCCGCGACGACAGCGCGCGTGTGCTCGTGTTCACCGGCGCCGGGCGAGCGTTTTCGGCGGGCGACGACATCGTGGCCGGCATGGGTGAACGGCGGCGCGGCGGCAACCCCGGCGGCATCAACAACGACCGCGGACTCCATCATCTGCTGGTCAAAAATCTGCTGGAGCTGCCCAAGCCGGTCGTCGCCGCGCTCAACGGCCGCTGTCATGGCGCCGGCTTCGTCCTGTCGCTGGCGTGCGATTTTCGCGTCGGCCACACCGAGACGCTGGTGGGCGACATTCGCAGCGGACGCGCGATCTACGCCGGCCAGGGCGTGCCCCTGTTGCTGCCGCGACTGATCGGCTCGTCGCGGGCCATGGACCTGCTGATGACCGGTCGCGTGATCGACGGCACCGAGGCCGAGCGCATCGGCTACCTGAATCGCCTCTGGCAGCCAGCCGAGTACGAGACCGAGTTGGCCAGCTTCCTGTCAGAGCTGGCCAACGGTCCGACGCTGACGTACGCCGCCTGGAAGCTGAGCGTCAATCGGTCGGTCCTGAACGAGCTTGACGCCTACACCGATTACGAGCGCCAGCTGGCCAACCTGATTCGCACCACTGAAGACCACGCCGAAGGCCGCGCCTCGTTCCAGCAAAAGCGCCCCGCCCAGTACACAGGCCGCTAGCGCGGTGTTTCCTCCCATCCCGCAAGAACAGGTAAAAAAGCACCTGTGGACAACCGATTGCAAGCTGCCGACGCCTACGTCCTGGCGTTGAGAACAGGTGAAATCCCCGCCAGCAAAAATGCCAGCCAGTACCTGGCCCCGGACGTCGTCCTGACCCTCGGCTCCGGCGCCCGCAAAAACACGATCACCGGCTTCGACAACGTCCTCGCCCGCATCTCCGGCGAGTGGCCCAACACGCCGGTCTTCTTTCGCGGCTTCTGGTCCGCCGCCCGACTCGACGGCGACAAGGCGAAGGTCGACGCCACCTTTCCACCCATGGGCGCCGCCCCCGCCGAGGTCCACCTGACCTTCAGCTTCAACGGCGACGGCAAGATCTCGGCCGTCGACCAGGAGGTCGTGCCCCAGGCGCCCGCCCAGCCCACCGACACCATTCCCGACACCGCGCGCGGCCTGATCAACGGCGCGCTGCGCAACAACACGCCCATGTCGGTGGCCTACGTCGGCGAGGACGGCATGCCAAGTCTGTCGCTGCGCGGCAGCGTGCAGGTCTACAGTCCCACCCAGCTGTCGATCTGGCTGCGCCAGAAGTCGGGCGGCATCGCCAGCGCGGTGGCCAAGAATCCAAACATCGCGCTGCTGTACCGCGATTCCAACACGCGCTCGACCCTGATGGTCCAGGGCGTCGGGCACGTCGAGACCGACCCCGAGGTCTGCACGCGCGTCTGGAACATGATCCAGGACGTCGAGCAGAAGCACGAGACCCACGAGTCGGGCTGCGCGCTGATCATCGACGTCACCAAGATGCAGGGCGGTACCCCGCGCGGCGGCGTCCGCATGGAGCGCAAAGCCTGAGCCGACCCACCGGCGGCGCGCGTCGCCACGGCCTGACGCTGGTCTTCACCGGCAACGGCAAGGGCAAGACCACTGCCGCCGTCGGCCTGACGGTGCGCGCTGTCGGCAACGGCATGCGCGTCTTCTTCCTGCAGTTCATTAAAGGTCAGTGGAAATCAGGCGAGCGCGAGGTGCTGCGCGGATTGCCGGGTGTCGACCTCGAAGTCACCGGGCGTGGCTTCACGATCGAGCGACTCCGCAATCCGCACATTCCCCTCGAAGACCACGCCGCCGCCGCCGCGCACGGCTGGCGCGTCGCCCAGCAGGTCGTGCACGAGGAGGAGGGCGCCTACGACATGGTGGTCCTGGACGAGATCCTGGGCGCGGTGCACGCCGGCCTGGTGCCGTGCGACGAGCTGATCGAGCTGGTCCGCACGAAACCTCCACTGCTGCACCTGGTGCTGACCGGGCGCAACGCCCCGCCCGAGCTGCTAGACGTGGCCGACCTGGTCTCAGAGATCCAGCCCGTCAAACATCCCCTCCAGCAAGGCATCAAAGCCCAACGCGGCATCGAATTTTGATTTTCTTCGGGTAGGAGTCCGCGCATGCGCGCTGTCCGCGGCTGGCAGCTCGGGGAGGAGGGCAGCGAAGAGTTTCCACGACTGTCGGACACTAGATGATCTGGAACGGTCGCTTTGTCAACGATAGGCTCGTGCTGGACTTCAATTGGAAAGGAACCCTGAGCAAATGACAGGACGACTCCAGGACAAAGTCTGTCTGATCACCGGGGCCGGCTCGGGCATCGGCGCCGCGTCGGCGCGTTTGTTCGCCCGCGAGGGCGCGCGCGTCGCGGTCGTGGACATCGACGCACCCGCCGCGCAGCACACCGTCGACCACATTCAGGCCGACGGCGGTGAGGCCGCCGCGCGGCGTGTGGATGTCTCAGATCCGGCCGACGCCGAGGCCGGCGCGCGCTGGGCTATCGACCGCTGGGGCCGCATCGACGTGCTCTTCAACAACGCCGGCATCAGCGGCGTCGGCGACGTCTTCGAGACCGACCCCGACGTGTTCGACCGCGTCATGGCCGTCAACGTTCGCGGCGTGTATCTGATGACGCGCGCGGTCGCCGGTCACATGATCGAGCGCGGTGGCGGATCGATCATCAACATGTCGTCGTGCATCGCCCAGATCGGACTCGCCCGCCGCGTGTCGTACTCCGCATCCAAAGGCGCGGTCCTGTCGATGACCAAGTCCATGCAGGTCGACCTGGCACCGCACGGCATCCGCGTCAACGCACTCATGCCGGGCACGATCTTCACGCCGTTCGTGGAGAAGTACCTGATGTCCTCATATCCTGACCGCGAACAGGGGCTCGCCGCGATCCGCAGCCGTCAACTCGGCGGCGAGCTCGGCGAGCCGCAGGACATCGCCCAGGCCGCTGTCTATCTCGCCTCGGACGAGTCGCGCTTCATGATGGCCACCGGCTTCGTCATCGACGGCGGCGTCACCGGCGGCCGCATGTGAAATCCCTTAGAGCCGAGATCAGTTGGTCAGGTAGTCGCGAATCGCCGTAGCGACCGCGTCTGGCGCCTCGACCTCCAGGTTGGCGGACGCATCCACCTCGACCACCGTCACCTGCGCATTTCTGAAGACACCGGTGACCGTGGACATGCGCTCAGGCGTCAGCTCCCAGCTCGAGGTGGCGCGCAAAATCAGAATCGGACACCGAATCTGCGCCGCGTAGGGCCGCAGGTCGTCCAGCGCGTGCATCAGCCCATTGGCTACCCAGCTCGGCTCGAATTTCCACTCCAGTCCGCCACTCACTGAGGTGGAAGGCTGGGTGTTGTATTTCAGCGCGTGCTGGATGTCGGCCTCGGTGAATTTCGGGTAGCTGGCCCGCAGGCTGGCGGCCGCCTCCTCGGCGGAGGCCACCTGGCGTGAGCGCTGGCGCATGGCGTTCGAGTTGCCGGTCCAGTGGTCGACGTCCGCGCCCGGGTCGATGGTGGAGTAGTGAGGTCCGCCCACCAGGATCATGCGCGAGACGCGCTCCGGGTGCTGCGCGGCGTGCACCATCGCCGTGCGCGCGCCGAGCGAATGGCCAACCAGCACGATCTGGTCCAGGCCGCGGGCCGCCGCGAGGGCTTCGACGTCGGCGGCGTAGTCTTCGGCCGCGTTGCCATCCGGCGGCTGACTCGAGTCGCCGTGTCCGCGCTGATCGGGTGCCAGCACGTGAAAGCGCGGGGCGAGCTGCTGCGCGACGCGCTCCCAGATGCGCCCGTAGTGTCCCGAGGGATGCAGGCAGACGAGGGTCGGCTCGCTGCCCGGCCACTCCCAGTAGTGCAGATCAAAGCCATTGACAGGAAGCGTGGCGCTGAGCGGCTCCGCCGCGGCCACCGTCGAGGAAGCAGGTGCGCCCGAGGTCATAGCCCCCAGCGTACCGCGCTTGACATTACCAAAGTAGTCACTTTAGTATAGTGCGTAGTTAAGTGATGCCCTCCGCGGCCCTGAGCCTCGTGTTCCAGGCCCTCGCCGATCCCACCCGCCGCCTCCTGCTCGAGCGCCTCACCCTCGGCCCCGCCTCCGTCTCAGAGCTGGCCCGCCCCTTCCCCATGTCCCTGCCCGCCATCGCCCAGCACCTGCAGCTGCTCGAAGCTAGCGGCCTGGTGCGCACCGAAAAAATCGGCCGCGTCCGTACCTGCCATCTCGAAACCGCCCCGCTGCGCGTCGCCGAGCGCTGGCTCGGCGAGCGGCGCACGCCGTGGGAGCGCCGCTTCGACCGCCTGGACGAGCTCCTGGCCAGTGCGCCAGAGGCATCAACCCCCGAGTAGGCACCTCCACCCACCGACCCGTTTACCGCTCATCGCG
The DNA here is from genome assembly GCA_019242065.1 of Chloroflexota bacterium. Next base: position 4,953 of record JAFAWJ010001143.1, on the reverse strand, counting down.
ACTTATCCCTGCGCACCATTCACGCTCCTCGAGCCGAATCCGCGGCCCTTTCACCATTCAGAAAGGAACTTCTCCATGTCCAGTCAGCGTTCCGTCACGCACGGCACCTTCGTCATCGAGCGCAGCTTCCCCGACTCGCCCGCGCGCGTCTTCCAGGCGTTCGCCGATCCTGCCCTCAAGCGCCGCTGGTTCGGCGGCGCGGAAATGACCACCACCCAACACGATCTCGACTTTCGCGTCGGCGGCGAGGAGATCAGTCGCGGCGGTCCACCCGACGGACCGGTCTTCACGTACGCCGCCACCTACCAGGACATCGTCCCTGAGCAGCGCATCGTCACCACGTATGTGATGGATATGGGCGAAAGGCGCATCTCCGCGTCGGTGACCACCATCGAGTTTGCCCCGCAAGGCAATAACGCGACGCACATGGTCTTCACCGAACAGGGCGTTTTCCTGGACGGCCTGGATACTCCCGCGCAGCGCGAGGAAGGCTCCCGCGAATTCCTCGACAACCTCGCCAGATTTCTCGAGACACGCGATGACAGCCGTTAGCGTCCCTGCCACCGCGGCGCGCGTTTGTCGACAAACGCGCGCGGCCCTTCTCTCGAGTCCTCCGACTGATACAACTCGCCCCCGAGCTGCGCCTGCAGCTCCCACAGCTCGTCTTCACCCTGCCCCACGCTCGCGCGGATCATGCGCTTGCTGAGCCGCACCGACAGCGGCGCCGCCTGACAGATGACATTCGCCAGCTCGACCGCCGCGCGCACGCTCTGACCGGTCGACACCACGCGGTTCACCAGACCCAGGGCGTACGCGCGCTGGGCCGAGAGCGGCTCGCCGGTCATCGCCACCTCCAACGCCAGCGGCATCGGCAGGCGCTTGCCGAGTCGCACCAGTCCGCCACCACCCGCGTAAATGCCGCGCTTGACCTCCGGCAGCCCGAACGTGGCGTGCTCTTCGGCGACCACCAGGTCGCACGCGAGGCAGATCTCGAAGCCGCCGCCCAGCGCGAAACCGTTGACGGCGGCAATAATCGGCTTGGGAAACTCCCGGCGCGTGATGCCGCCAAATCCATTGGCGCTGCGCCGCCGGCCGGGGAGGCCAATCTCCTTGAGGTCCTGCCCCGCGCAGAACGCCCGATCGCCGGCGCCGGTCAGCACCACCACCCAGATCGCCTCGTCCTGAGCAAGCTGATCGTAGGTGTCATCCAACTGCTCGGTCATCGCCGTGTTCATGGCGTTGCGCGCCTCGGGTCGGTCCATAACGACGATCGCGACGCGCCCCTCGCGCGAGACGTGTACAGGCATGCGAGACCCGTTCTAAACAAGTCGCTTCAGCGGCCGCAAGCCGGCCTGTACCGGTCAGTCGCTGGTCGCGACGCGCAGCGTCTGTATCTCATGCGCGCGCAGCGTCAGGGGGACCTCACCACCCGCGGCGAGGGGGACGCGGCGGGGGTGGCGCTCCAGCAAGTCCACCTCGTCCACTACGGACGCAGCGAGTCCCAGTCGGAGGTTCGCTGGCCGAGCGCCGCCGTCGGCTTCGTAGACGCGGACGATCAGGGCGTCTTCGTCCTCGGCCCATTTGACGGTTTCCACCAACGCGTCAGGCGTATCCAGGTGGGCCAGTGAAAAGCGCGCCGGCAGCGGGCCTGACTGTGGCCCGGCGCGGCGGGTAATCAGCGGCCGGGTCAGGTCGTACGCGGCGCGGCGGACCCACTCCAGTCCTGCCGCGTGGGGCAGCAGGCTGTACGTGAACGCGTGCTTGCCGCGATCGGCATCTGGATCCGGATCTATGGCGCCTTTCAGCAGGCTGAGCCACAGGGTGCTGTCCTGGATGCTGTAGCCGTGCTTGCAATCCGCCAGCAGCGCAACCCCATACGAGGCGTCCGACAGATCCGCCCAGCGCTGGGCGGGGACCTCGAAGGCGGCTTCGTCCCAACTGGTGTTGCGGTGCGTCGAGCGCTCGATGCTGCCGAACTGGATTTCGTACGTCGCCCGCCGACTGCGGATCCCGGTGGGAAAGCCGACTTTCAACAGCGATTGGCGCTCCTGCCAGTCGACCTGGGTGACAAAATCGATGCGCGGCGAACGCGCGTAGACACACAGTCGTTGCACGATGCGCGTCTGAGCGCCGAACGACCAGCGCAGCTCCAGAACACCGCGCTCCGGACCGGATTCGAGGACCTCGATCGACTCCAGGTGGTCGACCTCGCGGCGCTTGGCGCGGTAGAAGGCGTCGATGTCCCAGGCGTCGTAGTTGAGCGGGCGGTCCTCGAAGACGACCAGCTGATTGCCAGGCTCATCTGGTGCAAGGACCTCACGTTGACGAAGCCTGTCAAACACACGCTGCAGGCGGCCGTGCGCGTCGATCTCGATGTGCCAGAACGGCGTCTCTACGGTGTCCTTCGACACTCGAAGCCCTCCAGTAACGTCTGATCGACCCGTGAACAACGCCGCGTAGCCATTCGGGGGGACATCCTCGCACCACACCAGGACGCTCCCGTCAGCCGTGGTCTGTGATGGCAGCGAAATGCCGTCGGCGTCTCCAGCGGCCACCTCCGCGTAGCCCGCCGACGCGTACGGCGAGGGGTTGAACACCACCAGCGCCTCGGACTCCAGGTCCAGACCCTCGCACACACGTCCAATAGCCGCGTCGACAATCCTTGAAACATTCTCGGAAACGCTGAGAAAATCCTGCTCCGCCTCGCGGTACACCTGGCTGATCGCCGAGCCCGGCAAGATGTCGTGGAACTGGTTGGTCAGCGTCAGCTTCCACGCCTCGTCGAGCGCCTCGCGCGGATACTCCGCACCCGTCAGCGCGCGCGCCGTCGCCGCGTACAGCTCCGCCGCGTGCAGCAGTCGCTGGGCCAGCGCATTGCGCCGCTTTTGCTGTGCCTGGCCGGTGTAGGTGCCGCGGTGGTACTCCAGGTACAGCTCGCCATCCCACACCGGTACGTCGGACTGCTCGGCCAGCGAGTGCTCCAGACGCTCGAAGAACGCGTGCGCACTGCCAATTTCGACCCGAGGAAACCCGGGCAGACTCTTCAGCCGCCGACCAGCCTCCAGCATGTCGATCGTCGGGCCACCGCCGCCGTCGCCCCAGCCAAACGCCACCAGCAGCTCGGTCTGAAGCTCCCGGTCCTGGAAGCGGCGCCACGCTCCGCGCGCGATGCTCGGCAGCAGGTGGCCGTTGTAGGTGGTGTGCTCACCCGGCGACAGCGACGGCGTACACAAAAAGTGGGCCAGGACTTCACTGCCATCCGGACCACGCCAGCGGAACGTGTCATGTGGAATGCGGTTGGTCGTACTCCAGCTCATTTTGTGCGTCACGAAATACGGCAGTCCGGCGGCAGCCAGCAGCGTCGGCAGCGCCCAGGTGAAGCCAAAGGAATCCGGCAGCCACACGACACGCGGGGTGACCCCCAGCTCGCGTTCGAAATAGCGCGTGCCGACCAGCAGCTGCCGAGCCAGGGATTCACCATCCGGCAGGTTGCAGTCGGCCTCGACCCACATGCCGCCCACCGCCTCCCAGCGACCCTCGCGGATCCGATCGCCAATCGCGGCAAACGTTTCGGGGAAGCGCTGCTTGACCATCTCATATTGCAGCGGCGTCGAGGCCAGAAATCGATACTCCGGATACCGTTCCATCAGGCGGAGCGCCGTTGTCCACGTCCGACCGGCCTTCTCGCGAGTCTGCGAGATGGGCCACAACCAGGCACAGTCGATGTGCGCATGACCGACGGCGGTCAGCGTCGGCTCGTAGGCGGGCGTCGCCAGCTCTGAGAGTGTCGACTCGACCTGCTGATGGGCACTGAGCAGGCTGTGCCGAAAGCGCTCGGTCTCCACCGAGCCCCACTCGATGCACCCCAGGGCTGCTTCGGCGACACGTTCGATCCGTGGCCGCGCAGGGTCCTCGGCCGGCAACGCCTGCAGCGCGTCGGCCAGGATGAGCAGGTCATAACTCAACTGGGTCGCGCCGGCGTCGACCCGGGCCAGGTGAAAGGTCGGATTCGGCTGCCAGTCGAGCTCCACCAGGCCAGTCCACACGTTGGCCGCGAACCAGTAGTGCGGTCCTTCGGGCAGGTACACCAGGCGGTGGTACTGATCCAACCCGTGGTACGGCCGGCCGTCGAGGTACAGCATGCCCTGCAGACGCTGCAGCTCCCGACCCACGCGCCACGCCGGCTCGAGGGGGTGCGTGCCAAACCGATGCGCAACCAGCGCCGTGTCCTCGACGGGCCAGTCCGCCGGACGCGTCAGCTCGAACCGTAGCCAGATGGTCTGATTGAGCGCCTCACGCCAGTCACCGCCGGGCTGGAGCAGCGGACTGGCAGAGTCGTCGAAGTCGGGCAGGCGCGCCGCGTCCGAGTCCTCGCGCACCAGCCGCACCTCGGCGGCCGGGCTCCGATCGATCTCCAGCCACGGCTCGAGCTCGCGTCGGCGCCGCACCAGCTGTTCGACCAGCAGCAGCGGCATACACGCTACCTGCTGACGAGACTGCGCAGGTTGTGGATAAAGGCGAGGATCAGCAACACCAGAACGCCCAGCAGCAGCAGGTGGACCCATTCGAAAGGCAGGCCGGGTGGCGCCTGGGTGCGGGCGTCATCTGGGTCGGCCAGGACGAAGTACAACAGGCCGCCGACCAGCAGCATACCGAAACCCAGCGTGATGGCGCGATTGCGTAGCGTGCGCACCGTGCGCTGGAACCCGAAGTAGCTGCCCACCAGTGACTCGATGAGGGGCTGTTGCTCCTCCAGATACTCCACAAATTCGAGTCCACGGCTCACACGCTGACTTAGCTCGAAGACGCGACCCATGGCCAGCCGCGGGTCCACCCACTCTTCGGCACGCTGCCGCAGCAGCTTGCCGAAGAACTGACGCGCGACGGCGGGCAGGTTGTAGTCGGTCGCGAGCTGATGGCGCAGGCTGCCGAGCATGACCAGCATCCGTAGAA
>JAFAWJ010001057.1 GCA_019242065.1 Chloroflexota bacterium | reverse complement strand
TCGCCGGTATGCAGGTACACGTTGCCCGCGGGTACCGTGGCGACCGAGCTGGCCTGGAGCGTATCGGTTTCCGAGGCCGGCGATTCCAGCCAGATCTGTTGGCTACTAAAAACCGTGGCGCCCTGAGCAATCGGCATCGTGAGGTTGGCGTCCGCGAACATGCTCGCGCCACCCGTGGTGCTCACCGTGGCCCCGGCCGGGTTCGACGTCGTGACGGTGAACGGGCCAACAGGCGTGCCGGCGGGTCCGCTGAGCGTCGTCGGTGTGATGGTCAGCGTCGGCGGCGTCGGTGCTGGAGCAGGCCCCTCGGCTCGAACGTGGTCGACGATCGCCGCGACGGAGTCATGCAGCGGATCGCCGGGCTGGAGCACGTACAGATCGGTGAAGTACCAGATCGCCGCCTGGACCGCGGCCGCCTTCTGATTCAGATCGGTCAGGCTCGCCGGCTCATTGGTGTTTGGGTAGTACTCGTTCAGAATGCGGGTGACGAAGCCGACTCGGGCCACGTTGGAGGCATCCCAGGTACCCAGGCTGTAGTCGATACCAACGTAGGTGTCCGTCTGAATGTCGATGCAGTAGAGGGTGATGTCCGCGCTGCCGTCAGAGGGGGTGCCAATAATCACCCCGGCAAAATCCTCGTCTTTCGGAGTGAAGCCGGCCGGAATCGAGCTCGGGTAGTCCTGCGCGGTGGGATCGAAGGTACCACTGAGATCAATCGCGCCGGTCACGCTTGTCCCGGCACCAGTGTCGGTCAGGGTGATGTCGGCTGGCGGTCCCGCTATCAAAGGTTGAACGCGCGGCGGAGCGGGTGTATTCGGGTTGATGACGGCCTGAGCCACGGGGGCCTGCGGCAGCATCGCTGCCAGCAGTAGCAGCACAGAGAAAGCCAGCCGGCTGAGCCTGTACACGGTTCCCTCACGTGGAAGCGTAAAGGCAAATTTGCTCAGTATTGACTCAAAGTTGATGAAGGTTGAGTGAATGTGACTGGTTTGTTTCGGCCAGACGAGGCCGACCCGAGCACGGGCGTAGCATCTCCAGCGTGGAAGCACCCGTGAACTCGCCATTTCATTCTGTCCGCAGCGACCAGACCGGAGCGCTGCGGACGCCGGATTGGTTGCGCGATCTGTACGTCGAGCACCACGACGGCCACATTGACGATAACCAGCTGCGCAGCGGACAGGCGCGCGCGGTTGGTGACGTGCTGCGCCGCCAGGAGGAGATCGGGCTGCCGGTGGTGACCGACGGCGAGTTGCTGCGCTTCGCGGGCTTCCAGCAGAGCTTCGGCGGCGCGGTGGAGGGCTTCGACGCCGAGCCGTACGTCCCGCGGCGCCGGGCCCCGACCGATGGTCGCACGGCGGTGGCGACGCCGCACCGCGTCGAGTCGGGCGTCAGCGGCCCGGGCACAGCCATCTACAACCGTCTGCCAGTCAAGCACCGCCTCGAGCTGGTCCACAACCTCCTGGCCGACGAGTATGCGCTCGCCAGCAGTCTGGCCACGCACCCCGTCAAGCTCACGCTGATCGGACCCGATCGGATTTCACAGCGTTTCGAATACGAGACGTCACGCGACGTGTACCCCGACATGGATGCGTTTCTTGCCGACGTGATCGACATCGAGCGTCGCATGATCTCGGAAGTGATCGCCGCCGGCTGTCGCTACATCCAGATCGACGAGCCCGGCTACACCGCTTACGTCGATCCACCGCTGGTGGAGCGCATGCACGCCCGAGGCGAGGATCCACGCCAGAACATGCAGCGCTCGATCCGCGCCGACAACGCGCTGATCGCCGGCTTTAGGGACGTGACGTTTGCCGTGCACATCTGCCGCGGCAACGGCGGCGGCCGCGGCGGACCTGGCTGGCACCGCGAAGGCAGCTACGACGCCATCGCCGAGCAGTTGTTCGCCGAACTCGACTTCGACCGCTTCCTGCTCGAATACGACAGCGAGGCCGCGGGGTCGCTCGAACCACTCCACTTCATGCCCTCCAACAAAGTGGCGGTGCT
>JAFAWJ010000801.1 GCA_019242065.1 Chloroflexota bacterium | reverse complement strand
TATCGCCGGCCTGGCGACGCGCACCGCGGATCGGCTGACCCAGGCCGGCTACACGATCGCCAACGTGGCCGACGCGCCGAAGCCGCAGGCGCAGACGACGATCATCGCCAGGCCGAACGCGACGTCCGCGGCGAACCAGATCGCCACCACCCTGGGCATTCCAAAGTCGCGGATCACCACCAGCTCCACGCTGTCGACCGCCGATATCCAGATCACCCTCGGGCCGGACGCGCACTGAGTCATCGGCTCGATCCGGCACCTTTGGGAAGTGTCAACCCGCGCCAGGTCACAACGTCGTCAATACACTTGACAGGCACCCGCGTCACAAAGCCTGAGCTGGCTTGCAGCTTGCTCCAGCCACAACATAGCCTGCTCAATCTGTCGTCAACCACAACATGTTGTAGGTATCTGCACAAAACAGGCTGTTGTGGGCACGCGAACGCTTTAAACTCTGGTAGGTACCGAAGCAATGCACGGTTCGGAGGCTGAGGCCACCCACTCTTCCAACGGCGTCGCCCAGCTCGACCTTGGTTTCGCCGCACGACGCCGCGGCGTCCTGGACGGCATCGAAGAAGTCAGCCTGCCGAGCTCGATCGTCAAGCGCGACGGTCGCGTCGTCCAGTTCGACCCGATGCGGATCGAACGCGCCATCAACCGCTGTTTTGCCGCCCTTGGCCGCACGCCGTACACGCCCGTCCCCGAACTGGCGGTGCGCGTGGTCAACATCATGTCGGCGCGGCCCGGCCAGCCCACGGTCGAGATCGTCCAGGACGCGGTCGAGCTCACCCTGCAGGCCGCCGGCGAGTTCGAAGCCGCCAAGGCGTACATCCTGTATCGCGCCGAGCACGCCAAGCAGCGCCAGGAGCGGCCAGTCCCCGACGAGGTGCGCGCAGCCTTCGCCGAAGCCGACCAGTACTTTCCCACGCCGATTCAGAAATTCCAATTCTTCGACAAGTACTCGCGGTTCGACTACGACAACGGTCGCCGCGAGACGTGGATCGAAACCGTCGATCGCGCCGTCGACTTTTTGCACGAGCTGGTCAGCACCAATAGCGGCGTCGACCTGGGCGGCGACACGTACGCGCACCTGCGACGCATGATCCTCGAGATGCGCAGCATGCCGTCGATGCGGCTGTTGGCCATGGCTGGCGCGCCCGCCCGCCGCGACAACACGTCGATTTACAACTGCTCCTACCTGCCGGTCGAGAGCATCGACTCGTTCGCCGAGGCGTTGTTGATCTCCATGGCCGGCTGTGGCGTGGGCTTTTCCGTGGAGAGTCGCTACGTCGAGAACTTTCCCAGGGTCCAACGCCAGCGAGGCCTGAGTCCGCTGCGGCACACGGTCGAGGACTCCGCCCAAGGCTGGGCCACCGCCGTTCGCCTTGGCCTGCAAAGCTGGTTCGAGGGCGGTGACGTCGAGTTCAGCTACGACGAGATTCGGCCCGCCGGTGCGCCGCTGCGCACCAAAGGCGGTCGCGCCTCAGGTCCTGGTCCGCTGCGCACCATGCTCGAGTTCACCCGCTCGCGCGTCCTCTCGCGCCAGGGCATGCACGTGCGGCCCATCGACGCCCACGACATCATGTGCATGGTCGGCAACGCCGCCGTGAGTGGCGGCGTGCGTCGTACCGCGCTGATCTCCCTGTTCGACTACGACGACCTCGACATGCGCCTGTGCAAGAGCGGCGACTTCGAGCACGACAATAGTCAGCGTTGGAATGCCAACAACTCCGCAGTCTGGCCCGAGCGCGGCCTCGATCAGATCCAGGTCATGGAACAGGTCCTGGACATGGTCAAGTCCCAACGCGGCGAGCCCGGCATTTTCAATCGCAAAGCCACGCTTGATCTCATCCCAGACCGCCGCAAATCCCTGGGTTATCTGGAATACGGCACCAATCCCTGCGTCACCGGGGAGACGTGGGTGCTCACCTCCGACGGTCCGCGACAGGCGCGCGACCTGGTCGGCCAGCCGCATCAAACGTGTGTCAATGGACGCGCCTTCGCCACGACGGGGGACGGCTTCTGGCGCAGTGGCACACGACCCGTCGTCAATCTACGAACCCGCGAAGGCTATACGCTGCGGCTCACCGACAATCATCGGCTCCTAGCTGTGAGCGATCAGAGCCGGCAAATCCAGCTCACCGAATGGAAAGAGGTTGGCGAGCTTCGACCCGGCGACCGCTTGATGCTGAATTGCCATCGCGCCTTGCGCTGGCAAGGCAACGGCACACGCGATGAGGGCTGGCTGCTCGGGTCGCTGGTCGGCGACGGCACGTTCTCCTCGAAATTCGGCAGCCGAGAACAAACCCTGAC
>JAFAWJ010000786.1 GCA_019242065.1 Chloroflexota bacterium | reverse complement strand
CGTCGAGCCCACGCCACCGCTCAGCGGCCCGTCCTCATCCTGCGTGGGCGGACGTTGCACTGGACGCGTGTTCGTGGCGCATCCCGCTATGTCATCGCGATGGCCCCGCGTGGTCGACGGGCCAGCTATCGGGTGGTCCGCGGCGTGACGTTTACGCCCAGGCTCGCGCCGCGCGAGACGGTGAGTGTTCGGGTGCGTGCCGACATTCGCCGCGCTCCCTGGACCCGGCCTGTCTCGATCGTCTTCCGGCGGGAGGACGGCGGGCTGCAGCGCGGCGGCTACGGGGGGGAGGCCTCCGGCACCGAGTACGCCGGCAAGTTGAAGGTGGGGGTGATGGATCTCGCCAATTACAACTACGCCCCGTTCTCCTCGGCGTCGCTGTTCAGCCAGGCCGGTGTCAGCTACACCCGTGAGGACGTCGATCGGGGCCAGAACACCGGCACGTGTACCTCCAACGACTACGTGTGTACGGCGCTTCGCAACGGCATCGCGCCACTGGTGCTGTTCGAGGGATATGCCGACGGCAATATGACGAGCGAGATCGTCAATCTGGCGCAGAACCTCTCAAAACTTGCCGCCAGCTATCCGGTCATGAACAAGATGCACGTGATCGAGTTCGGCAACGAGGTGTGGTGGGGAACGAGCGGCCCGGCCGAAAACGCCACCACGTACGGTCGCCAGTACAACGCCGCGCACGCGGCGCTGGCCGCGGCCCGCCTCGGCAGCTGGAAGCTGCTCGCCGACGGCGACGGCCTCGGCAAGTGCGTGAACTCTTACACCAGCCCCGACTGGATCAACCAGGTGATCGGCGCCCAGGCCGGTGGCGCGGCCGGAGTCGACGGTTGGACGGTTCACCCGTACGGCCCGATGACGACCGCTTATGGCTGCGGCGCAGCGGGGCACGGATACGGCTGGCCGGAAGTGGTCGACTACCACAACATCGCGCTCGCCGCGGGCAGCGACGCCCCATGGTATGTCACCGAGGTCGGCCAGTGCCTCGGCGGCCACGGCTGCAACGACCCGGTGCCGATGGGCGGCGCGAACGACATGCCCGAGCAGGGCGGCTCCGCGCCGTACTTCACCCAGGCGGCCGACATGCGCCAGTACCTGACCGACGCGGGCGGCGACGTGCGCACCGGCACCGCGGCCAAATACCCCTGGATCGCCGCGCTGATCTTCTACCAGGCCTACGACGACGGCAGCGGCTGGTTCGGCCTGCTCAGCAACGGCACCAACCTCGGCCAGCCCGCCAACTTCGAGCGCCCCGCGTTCAGCGAGTTGGCGCAGTGGGTCGCGGCAAACGGCGAAGGCTGACTAGCTAGCCGCCGCCGTTGGCGGCGAGCCATCGAGCCAGCGCGCCGAAGGCCGGCCTCTGGTCCGCGGCTCCGTTTGCGCCGCACACGTGGGCGTGGTTTTCCGACACCAGCCCGTAGCCGCCACTGCCGTCATCGCAACTGGTGTACCAGTTGAAGTACACGACCCACGGATACCTCGTCGCGGTCTCGTTGAGATAGCGCATCAGATCGGCGGCCTGGGTGGACCGACTGACTACGTGCGGACAGGCGCTGCCGGCGGTGATGCACTGTCCGACCTCGGTGATGTACCAGGGCGCGTCGCTTCCATGGTTCACTGCGATCTGATGCCAGTCTCGGACGTCCAGCCAGCCGTATCCATGCGGCCCGGTGCAGTTTCGCGACGCGTCCGTGTCCATGAATCCATACGGATGCACGGTCCAGCCGTCCACTTCGGCAGCCCCGCCTGACATGTGCGTGATGAAGCTGGGAATCCAGTTCTCGTCGTGCAGGGCACCGCACACCGCCGTCGCCACCGCCAGCAGCTTCCACGAGGACAGGCCGTTCGCGGCGAGTGCCTGATGGGCCGCGTCGTACTGCGCGGCATACTCGCCGACGCTCTCGTCTTTGTAGACCTCGTTGCCGAACTCGATGGCGCGCAGCGCGTTCATGTTCGGGTAGGTCCTGGCAAGACCCTCGAGCCTCTGCGCCAGCGAAACCACCTGGCTCGCCACCTGGGACGCGGGGAGACCGCGTAGTGAGCCACCCGGGTTGTAGAGCACCAGCGGAGTCATTCCGTCACTGAGCGCCTTGGCGACCAGGCTGAGATTGCTTCCGTCGCCCAGGTCGAGTCGCTCGTAGCGGAGCCCGGCGCTGTGGAACATGGCGTCCACGCCGGCTCCCCATCCGGTCGTGTTCTCGACCGACACCTTCAGCGGGACTCCGGCCTGGGTGATGTGCGCCCGCACCGGCCGGGACGATTTCAGCGGGCGAGCGGCGGGTGCCGGAGTGGCTCCGACCAGGAGCCCGAAAAGCAAAAGAGGTATGAGGATGGTGAATCGGCGCATGGGGCAACGCCAGGCAGGGCCACTTCGCCGGGCGGCGTCGGCGGTTCGAGCAGCGTCAGCGCGGGAGGGCAAACACCCGGGACCCTTCTCGGGTGCACTGCGGCCTCTCTCCTGACCGAACTAGTCTTCCGTGAGTGTGCGAACCGCGACGCTTGCGTCGAACGGCATGCTCATTCGCTCATAAAGCTGCCCCGGTTGCGACAGACCTAGATCCGGTCATCGCAAGAGTGCTGAATTGGTGCCCCAAAAGTATGCAAATGGCGGACTACACAAAAGTGCACAAACGGCGGTCCTAGGTCGCCATCCACCACTCGCCCTCGAGCCGAGTCAGCAGCGCACGGTCGGACATCAGGACCCCGAGCAGGTCGTCGTGCGGGGTGTATACGAGCGACCGCGGGCTGTAGCGGAAGACCGCACCCCGATGAGCGAGCGGTGCCAGCAATGGGGGTTCGACGCGGCCCTGGATCGCCGTCCCGCCGCCCGCGATCGCATCGGCAAAGAGGTCGTCTAGGACGGCGCCGACGTGGCGGCGCTGAGCCGCCACCTGCAGCACGTGGCAACTGCCGGCCGGCAGCAGGAAGTAGATGTACCAGCCGAGCACGCGACCATCGAGTCCGCGCACAAGCCGGCGCACCGGCGTGCCCCAGGTCCGGTTGTGACGCTGCTCGGCGAACAGCCACTCGACGAACGGCTCATCGTAATCGGGGAACAGGCGCAGCGACCACGTGACCGTTGGCAGGTTCTCCACCAGCAACTCCGGCGTCAGGGGCTCGCTGACCGTTTCCGGCGAGCTCGGCGCGCTGAAGAACCGCACGGCGCGCGTGGCCACCGAGTCGAGCGGAGACCACACCCGGCGCGCGGGCACTTTCACATGCTCGCGCGACCACACGCGGGTGTGCAGCGCGCGGTCGCCGACGAAACCGAACGGCCGGTAGACGCGGGCCCACGCGATGCAACTCGGGTGCAGCATGTGCCCGCCGATCAGCTCGAAGATCTGGCGCATCTCATCCGACGCGCCGTCGGTCACCGTAAGCTCCTGCG
>JAFAWJ010000678.1 GCA_019242065.1 Chloroflexota bacterium | reverse complement strand
GCCGCCGCCGCCCGCGAGCAATGGCGCCGCGTCGCCGACCAGCTGCGTGCACGCTTCCCACGCGTGGCCGAGCTGCTCGACGACGCCGAAGACGAGGTGCTGGCATATCTGGCGTTCCCACAAGAGCACTGGCGTCAGATCTGGTCCAACAACCCGCAAGGACGTTTGAACAGGGAGGTCAAACGCCGAACCGACGTCGTGGGCATCTTTCCCAATGATCGCGCTGTCATCCGTCTCGTGGGTGCTATCCTCGCCGAACAAAATGACGAGTGGCAGATCGCCCGCCGCTACTTCAGCGCGGAGTCATTGGCCAAGCTGCAGCCAGTTCCGCTCTCAGACCCGTTGCCGACACCAGCCCTGGTAGAGGCGGCCTAGCAATCACCTCCTGCGAACCACCAGCCAAAATCCCCACCCTTGACGGGGCACGACCGGCGTAACTCGCGGCGTATGCTAGCCTGATCGTGGCTGGCGCGGAGCCTGGCGAGCAGACGAGGACAAAAGGTCTCCATGGTTGCTCCAACAACCACCACGTTTGGCGCGTTACTGCGGCGACACCGCCTAGCCGCCGGGCTAACGCAGGAGGCGCTTGCCGAACGCGCTGGCCTGAGTGTCTACGGAATCCAGAAGCTCGAGCGAGGCACGACGCGTCCGTACCGTGACACGGCGGCGCGGCTGGCCTCGGCTCTCGAACTCGCCTCGGATGATCTGGATCGGTTCCGTGCGTCAGTCAAACCGGTGCGTGTGCACGGCCGCAGGAAGCAGGATGCGTTGAACGGTGAACGACATGACAATCTGACAGCCGCGCTCACCTCGTTTGTCGGTCGCCAGCGGGAGTTGTCGAGCGTGCAGTCGGCCCTGCGGACCAACAGACTTGTGACCCTGACCGGGGCCGGAGGATCCGGCAAAACACGCCTGGCGATCGAAGTCGCGCGCTGCCTGGTTGGGGAGTACCGGGACGGGGTGTGGCTCGTCGAATTGGCGGCAATCGTTCACCGTGAGCGGGTGGCGTCCGCAGTGGCCCATGCTCTCGGTGTTCGTGAGAACCCCGCGCAGCCATTGGCACACAGCATCGCCACCGCCCTGGCCAACCAACGCATTCTGATCGTCCTGGACAACTGTGAACACCTGCTCGTCCCGTGCGCTCAACTCGCGGACCAACTCCTGCGCGCGTGTCCCGGACTTCGCATCTAGCCACTAGCCGCGAGCCGCTGGAGGCGGAGGGCGAGCGTGTCTGGACGTTGCACCGCTGCCCGCGCCGGATCCAACACAGCAACAGCAATTCCATGAACTGGAACAGAACGCGGCGGTGCAACTCTTCGTGCAGCGGGCGGAAGCCCTTCAACCCGCCTTCCAGCTCACGCCGGGCAACGCCGCGGCCGTGGCCACCGTTTGCTGGCAGTTAGATGGCCTGCCACTGGCGCTTGAGCTGGCCGCCTGGCGTATCCGAGCACTCAGTCCTGACCAGATCGCTGAACGTCTCGCGGATCGTTTCCCGTTTCTGGCGGGCGGTCCACGGATTGCGCCAGCGCGGCACCGGACCTGACGCGCCGCGATCGCCTGGAGTCATGACTCGCTGAGCGAGCCCGAGCGGGTCCTGTTCCGCCGTCTCAGTGTCTTCGCTGGCGGCTGGACTCTGGAAGCAGCCGAGCGCGCTTGCGCAGGAGACGAGATCAGACAGGCAGAGGTACTTGACCTGCTCACCGCGCTGGTGAGCAAGTCCCTGGTGCTCGCAGACCAGCAGCCTGACGGCGCCGTGCGCTTTCGGATGTTGGAGACCATCCGCCAATTCGCAGTGGAGGCGCTCGCCAGTGCCGGTGAGCAGGACTGCTATACCCGCCAGGCCGCGGAGTATTTCGTGGCGCTCGCCTGCGAAGTGGAAGCAGTGTACGAAGCAACACTGAACCACGACAGGCTCATTCGTCTGCGCCTCGACTGGTCCAACTTCGACGCGGCCTGGTACTACAGCGGGTCGCTTCAGCGCCTGCGCCTGGCCGTAGCGCTGCATTTCCCGAGGTTCTGGGAAGGCAAGCACACCGAAAGCCGCGACAGACTTCTCGTTGCGTTGCCCGCGGCCGTAGACGCGCCCGTACCTTTGCGCGCCAAGGCACTCCTCTATCTGTCGCATACCCACATGCTGCTGGACGATGCCGACTCGGCAGTGGCGTACCTTGATCGCGTCACCAAGCTGGGCTGCGCGGGCGATGCAATCGATGGCGTGTTCCACGCGATTCGACTCCACGTGGCCGTGCAGAGCGGACGGGTGGAGCACGCGGTGGATTACGCCGAGAAGGCTTTGTCCTGCGCGGAACGCCGGGATGTCACGCGGTGGTCCCGCCTGATCATTCTGGTCTATTGTGGTGTCATTCGGGCCTCCAATGGCGGACTCGCCGAGGCGGATCGGCTGTTCAACGCAGCCGTGGCGCTGTGCCAGGGGCCAGGTACAGCGCACATGCGCGGCTATGCGCTGTTTATGTTCGGTCGCGCGCAGGCGGCCGCGCACGACTTCAAGGCCGCTGCCGACACGACGGATCAGGCCATCCAGTCAATGGAATCTGCGCCCGACAGGAGCGTCATGCTTGGTGCGCTCAACCTTCGGGCGCAGGTAGCGCAGCAGCTTGGAGATTATTC
The DNA here is from genome assembly GCA_019242065.1 of Chloroflexota bacterium. The sequence goes on along the minus strand of JAFAWJ010000678.1, from coordinate 2,248 downwards.
AGCAGCCCGAGCGGGGTACGCGCAAGCGCTTCGGCTGTTGCGAGCCCGGGGTTACGAGTCAGGCAGCTTCAACACACCCTGGCTGCTCGTGGGTCTAGCGGGCGTCTCACGACAGTCAGGCCAGTCGCAGCGCGCCGTCGTCTTTCTGGCCGCGCTGCACCGATACATCGAGAGCGGCCGCACCACGGCCACCCGCGAGGTGCTCGTCCGATCCGAACAGTTGCTCGCCGATCTCAAAGAGCACCTGTCTGAAACGGAGTTCCAGGGTGCCTGGTCGCACGGGGAGGTCCTGGATCTTGCCGCACTGGAGGCTTTAGCAGCCGAAGCGCCTGAGCCAGCCACGCAGCCGGACGTGCCGCTTGAACGGACGCTGCCTCTGACCGAGCGCCAGCTCGCCGTGATCGAGCTCGTCGCGCAAGGCCGATCCAATCGCGACATCGCCAAAGCCCTGATGCTGAGCGAGAAAACAGTCGGACGCCACCTGGAGAACCTCTTCGATCGGCTGGGCGTTTCGTCGCGCTCCGCTGCCGCGGCCTGGGCGGTCCGCGCGGGGCTGGCCTGACGAGGGAACGGCGCTGTGGGGCAGATACCCCATGGCACCACGTTCGCGCCGCAGTCAAAAGTTGGGGAATTCATCCGAAGTCGACGTGGAACCTGCCTGGCACTCTGGCGCCCAGAGGTGAAACGCATGTCGCTACATCGACTGACTTCGGTTACCATTGGGGTTCCAAACGTTGACGAGACGGCCCTCTATTACTGTGAGTTCGGCCTGAACCAGAGTGGGGATGATTGCTTCCAGACCCGAGACGGCGGCGAACAACTGAAACTGGTCCACGCAGACCGCCGCAGACTGGTGGAGCTCAGGATCGGCGGCGATGATCCGGACGATCTCGAGCGCATCGCCTCGCAATTGCGACGCATCGACGTAGATGTTCGCTGCACGCCGGCCACGCTCCAAGCTCGCGATCCGGGCACTGATGTTGAAGTGGTCGTGGAGCTCGCTCCGCGCATCTCGGAGCGCGTGACGTCCGAGACGCCCTACAACGGTCCGGGTCGCGACGTGCGACTCAATGTCCGCGCACCACTCTTCGAACGTGGGCCGGTCAGGCCGAGCCGGTTGGGCCATGCCGTGATGGGCTGTACAGACCTGACCGCTTCGCGGAAGTTCTTCTATGAGGGCATCGGCTTCAAGGTCAGTGACGAAGTGCGCGGTCTAGGCGTCTTCCTGCGCTGCTCGACCGATCACCACAATCTGCTGTTGCAGAGCGCGCCACTGAACTTCTTGCACCACACATCCTGGCAAGTCGATGACGTCGATGAGATCGGACGCGGTGCAACGTGCATGCTCGAGGGCCATCCAGAGAGGCACGTGTGGGGGTTTGGACGGCACCACATCGGCTCAAACTTTTTCTGGTATCTGTGCGACCCGGCAGGAAATTTCACCGAGTACTACAGCGACATGGACTGCATTGTTGATGACCAGTTGTGGAAGCCGGGCACATTCGAGGCCGTGCCTTCGAGTCTGTACGGGTGGGGACCGCCGCCTCCGGCCTCGTTCTTCTTACCGGAAGACGTCGCGGCCCAGATGGTAGGCGCCCATCGCGCGGGCTGACGGATCAGGTCACGCCCTATCGGTGTTCGCAGGCTCGAGCTGGTGCGCTTGTCGGGTCATGCAACGTTGGTGGAGACTCGCGCCATTCGCAGCACCTAGAGCACGGGAATGTGACGGCCCGAAGCGCACACTTCACCGTCCCGTTTCGCTCGTATGATTCATCGGCGCCTCGGACCGGGTCACTGCGGGGTTGGGACATCTGACGTCACTGTTGATAGCGCAATAGCAATTGATTGGCTGGAGCACGTCCAGCAGTTGGCACCATGGATCACCCAGTGGCGTGACATCGGCGAGCACCAACGGTGCATGCCTCAGCCGCTGCTCGAAAGGTTGCGGGACGCTGGAATCTTCCAGATCGCGTTGCTCAGAACCCTCGGCGGATCCGAGCTTGAATCACGTATTTCCTAACACCGGCTGATCTGAGCCAATCCTGTCAGCGGCTGTGCAATTTCTCACGGCAGCAGCCGAAGCCATTCGCAGGATGGCGCAGTCAGCCGTCGGATCTCAGTTTCAGTCATCGTATTGGAAAGGCACGAGATGAAGTTCCTTGTAGTTATGCTGATGGCGACATTGTTTGCTGTACTCCCGCTCGCGCAGACGTCGGCTCAGACGCAAGCGGATCCAGCGGATGCACCG
>JAFAWJ010000413.1 GCA_019242065.1 Chloroflexota bacterium | reverse complement strand
GCCGCCGCCGCCGCCGAAGCCGCCGGCGCCGCCGCTACCGAAGCCGCCGATGCCGCCGCCACCGCCGCCGAAACCACCGTCGCCGCCTTCGCTGTGGCTGCCGGCCTTGCCGCTCACGCCGCCGCCGCCGCCGCCGCCGCCAGTGCTGCTGCCGCCACCCGCGCCGCCGCTGGCCCCGCCGACAGCCCCGTTGTCGCCGGAACCGCCGCCGCTCGCGCCCGGCACGATGCCATAGATGCCGAGCCCGACACCGATACCGCCGCCACCCGCGCCGTTGTGCCCGCCCCCCGACAGACCGCCGCCGCCGCCGAGGCCGCCGGTTGAGCCGCCGACGCCGCCTGTCGCCTGATCGGCTATGAAGCTGACGTTGTTCAGCGTCACGTCAGGCGTGGCCGACGCCCCGTCGCCGGCGCCGGCCACGAACAATCCGCCGCCGAGACCGGCGCCGCCGCCGCCGCCGCCTGCGCCCCCGACCGCCTTCATGTCTTGCAGGGTCAGGTTTTCGATCGTGACGGTGCCCGAATAGACGAACAGCCCGCGCTGGTCGAACCCGCCATTGATCGTGTGATTCAGGCCGTCGATGGTCAGCGTCACGCCCGAGGACAGGTTGATCGCTTCGAGCGGGGTCGTCAGCGTGAAGTTGCCGCCGAGCTTGAGCGTGACGGCGTGTGCGGCCGAGCTGGGCAATACCGCGCCGCCGAGCGCCTCGAGATCCTGGTTGAGCTGGGCTTCGGTCGTGATCGTCTGGCCGGAATCGAACGCCATGATATCGGTTCCGCCGGCGCCGTCCGGGCGGGCGGTGAGCACGTCGCCCGTGCGCGGGGTCACATCGAGCGTCTCGGTGTTCGAACCAGCCGTGACGGTGACCGTACTGCCGCTGACCGAGATCGAGCTCGGGCTTCCGAAACCCTTGAGGTCGATCGTATCGCCCGGCGCGAAACCTAACAGCGTATTGGCGACGCTGACCCCGGAATCGATGACGAGCTCGGTCGACGCGTCGAACACCAGCCCGTTCGATCCCACCGCATGGGTCGCGCCGAGTTCGAGCGTTCCGGCCTCGATCGTCGTTTCGCCGCTATAGACGTTGTCGCCCGACAAGGTCAGAACGTCGCCGGCTCCGGTCGACACATCGAGTGCGACGCCGGCCCCCGTATCTCCGACGATCGTCCCCGTAAAAGTGGTGCTCTTGTCGTTGTCGAGGGTCAGGACGGAGGCGGTCGAGCCGCTGTTCTGTATCGTTCCGTTCGCATTGCCCGACAAATCGTGCAATGTCGCCGAAGAGCCGTTGAGGTCGAGGATCGCACTGGCGCTCCCGGTCCCCACCGCCGCATCGGCGAATTGTCCGACCAGGGTCGCGCCGGTGGCGTTCCCGAGCAGCAGGAAACCGCTATCGACCGCTAGGGTCGCATCGGCGCCGACGGTCGAGGCGCCGCTCGGCGTCAAATAGACGGCGCCGGTGTTGGACGCGTTCTGGGCCGAGTTGAAATGCAAATCCGAATTCGCCGCGAACTGGTAGCCCTGGCCGGTCAAGGCGAGCGAGGCGGTCGGCGAGGTTTCGCCGATCGTCGCCGAAACGCCGGTATCGACGGTGATCGTGGAGCCGAGGTTGAACCCGGCGCTCGCGTCGAGTGTCCCGCTTCCCGCGAAGGTCACTCCGCCGGTTCCGAGGTCACCGGCAGCGGCGATGTCGATCGCGCCGGCCTCGATGGAGGTGCCGCCGGAATAGGAATTGGAGGCGTTGGCGAGGGTCAGCGTTCCCGCGCCGGTCTTGACCAGTTCGCCGGGCGTGCTGCTGCTCTGGTCGACGATCTGGCCGGAGATCGTCTCGCTCTGACCGGAGGCGACGTCGACAGTCGGGTCGCCATCGAGCTCAATCTGGTTGGCGATGGTCAGGCCGTCGGCGCCGAAGGACAGCGTCGTCGCAGGATCGAGCCTGATGGCGCCGCTCCCCGCGGCCCGCGACTGGCCGAGCTCCAGCACGCCCGACTGCACCGTCACGCCGCCGATGAAGGTATTGGCCGTGGGATTGGCGTTTGCGTCCAGCGGCACGAGGTCGACGGTTCCCGCGCCCTTGATCAGCAGCGCGCCGGCGCCCCCTGCGCCCGCATCGGCAATGACGCCGCTGATGGTCGTCGTCTGGCCGGCCGTCTGGCCGGTGCCCAGGGTCAGCGTCTGGCCGTCGAGGAAGATGCCGCCGCCAAGACCCTGCCCCTTGGTGCCGCCGCCGCCGCCGCCGCCCGCGGCGCCGCCCGTGGCGGAGCCGGCGGCGAGCGTCGATCCGCCCAGGCTATCGCCGCCGATCGTCAGGCTCGCGCCCTGCTGCAGGAAAATATCGCCGCCGGCGCCCAGACCGCCGCCGCCGCCGGAGCCGCCGGCCAGGCTGCCGCCCTTGCCGCCGCCGAAGCCGGCGGTCCCGCCATTGCCACCGCCGCCGGCACCGCCGCCAAAACCGCCGCGACCCCCAGAATCGGCGCTGCCGCCGCCGCCACCGCCGAAGCCGGCCGTCGAACTGCTACCCAGTACCCAGGCGCCGCCGGCGCCACCGCCGAAACCGCCGCCGCCGCCGTCGCTGCCGGCGCCGCCCGCTCCGCCTATACCACCGCCCCCGCCCCCGGCGCCGAGGCTGCCGGGGCCGGCGCCGGCGCCGCCGCCGCCGCCGCCATTGACGCCGCCTGCGCCGCCTTGGAAGGCGCCGGAGCCGCCGCCCAGAGCCCCCGGGATGATCCCCCGAACTCCGCTGCCTGGGGGGCTGGGGTAGCTGTCGTTGCCGCCGGCGCCGCTGCTGACCCCCACCCCGCCGATACCGCCGCCGCCGCCGCCGCCGCCAACGCCGGTGCCGCCGGCTCCGCCAAGTCCACCGCCACCGCCGCCGCCCCCCGTGCTCCTCCCCATGTTAGTCTGGCCCGGCCCGCCGGCCCCGCCTGTGGCCTTGTCGCCGGCGAAACCGACATCGTCGAGGGTGACGTTGCCGGCGTTGCTCGGAACATTGGCCCCGACGAACAACCCGCCGCCGAGACCGGCGCCGCCGCCGCCGCCGAACGCAGCGGCGCCGCCGGCACCGCCCACCGCGACCATGTCGTTGATCTTGAGGTCGTTGATCGTGACCTGGCCGGCATAGACGAAGAACCCGCGCTGGGCGTCGCCGCCATCGAGCGTGTGGCCGTTGCCGTCGATGACCAGCTCGACATTCGGCGCGAGGTTGATCCCGAGGATCGGCCCGCTGGTCGCGCTCAGCGTGATCGATTGCGTCAGGTCGAGCGTGACGATCGTCGGATCGCCGGCCGTCCCGGTCGCCCCGTCCGCGGCCAGAATGTCTAGGTTGAGATCGCTAAGGTTGCCAACGTTGTCGGTACTGGAGCTCATCGAAACACCTCCCCCCGAAATCGTCGGTGCGCGCCTTTGCCGGCCGCTCCGCCGCCTTGTCCTCTCCCTCGCGCCGAAATTTTCGGCAGTTCCCTTAAGCGACTGACTGCGCGCGGCGACTTAAAAGGCGGTCTCCGCTGCGAATGCGAAGCGGAGATGTAAAGATGTTTTAACTATGCGCGCGCAGGCCTTGCCTCACCGCAACGGACCGGCGGCGAGCGCAAACACGTGATTTGAGCACGCAAAGGTAGCCGAAAATTCCGCGACCACAACAAAAAACGCTGGCGCGTTTGAGCGCGATGCGCGCCGTTTCGGCATCGATCAGTTGGCCGGCGGTGCGCACCCGGTTTCTTCAGCGGTCACTTCACCGATGAGCAGCTCGCAATCTTGGGTTCCCTGAGCGAGTCCGTGCCATACGGTATGTAGGTGACGCCGCCCGATCGCCCGCATGGCTCGCAGCCCGGCGAGAATGTTGCGTCCGGAATGCAGCAAGCGACTGCCATCGGGCGACATCAGCGCGGCACGCACAGCGTAATCGATCGCGCGCAGTTCAACGCTGGGTTCGCAGACGAGCGACTCATAGCCAAGCGGCGCGATCAGGCGGACAGCATGACCACGCCGCGCCAGGCCGACTGCCAAAGCTGCCATAGGCTGAAAATCACCGCGCGATCCCAGGCTGGCGATGCCGATCCGCAAGGGGCCTCCGGCTGATCGTCCCAACTGAGCGAGTGCTACAGCGAAAGGTCAAAATCCCGGCTCAATATAGGGCGCCGGGAAAGACCGGTTAGGGGCGATTGTGTTGAAAAACATCGTGAGGGACACGGTATGATCTCGCATCACGGCGGCTGGGGGGCGGTCGATGATGGGGGAACGCCGCGTCGGACAGGACGCGCTGTTTTACGAATTTTCGCTCGAACGTCATGTCCCGGCGGAGCATCTGCTGCGGTCGATCGACCGGTTTGTCGAACTGGACGGTGTACGGCGCGATTTGGCACCGTTTTACAGCGAGGTGGGACGGCCCTCGATTGATCCGGAGCTGATGATCCGGATGCTGATCGTCGGCTATTGCTTCGGCATCCGCTCGGAGCGGCGGTTGTGCGACGAAGTTCACCTGAACTTGGCTTACCGCTGGTTCTGCCGGCTGGGGCTCGACGGGGCGGTGCCGGACCATTCGACCTTTTCGAAGAACCGGCATGGCCGCTTCCGCGACAGCGACCTGCTGCGCAAGGTGTTCGAGACGACCGTGCAGCGCTGCATCGCCGAGGGTTTAATCGGTGGCGAGGGGTTCGCGGTCGACGGCAGCATGATCAAGGCCGATGCCAATCGGCAACACAGCGTGCCGGGCAGCGAGTGGTTGGCGCCCGAGGCGGCCGGTCATGCCGTGCGGGAGTATCTGGCCGTGCTCGACGATGCCGCGTTCGGAGCGGCAACCCCGGTTGTGCCGAAATTCATCGCGCATGCCGACCCGGCGTCGCGCTGGACGGGCGCGAATGGCGGGCTGGCCTTCTTCGCCTACTGCGCCAACTACCTGATCGACCTGAGGTGCGCCGTCATTGTGGATGTTGAAGCGAGCACCGCGGTCCGCCAAGCCGAGGTAACGGCGCAGCGCCGGATGATCGATCGCACGCAGGAGCGTTTCGGCCTGCGGCCCGAGCGGCTGGCGGCCGACGCCGGCTACGGTTCGGCCGAGAACCTCGCCTGGCTGGTGCATGAGCGCGGTATCGAGCCGCACATCCCTGTGTTCGACAAATCCCAACGCACCGACGGCACCTTCTCGCGCGACGACTTCGCCTATGACCATGAGCGCGACTGCTATATCTGCCCCGCTGGGAAGGAGCTCAGGCAGCGCCAGAAAATCTACCGAACGCCCCGACCTCTCATCGACGCGGACGGCATGATTCGTTATCGCGCCAGCAAGCTTGACTGCGAGGGCTGTTCACTGAAACCGCAGTGCTGTCCAAATGCACCCGCCCGCAAGATCCCGC
>JAFAWJ010000047.1 GCA_019242065.1 Chloroflexota bacterium | reverse complement strand
CTGGATCGATTCGAGCATGCCCTGGCTCGAACGGGAGTACTTGGCCAGCGCATACGCCTGGATCTCGGGTGGCACGCCGACCACCGAGTAGACGCGGCGGGCTGGAAAGGGGCTGCCGTGCGGCTCGGCGTTACGTGGCGGCGCGCTCGGCGCTGAGGTCATGGACGGCATCGACATCTGAGCGCTCGATCAGCTCGATTGGATCGCCGGGGCGGACGGTGCCACCGCGAACGACTCGCGCCATCTTACCCGTGCGGCCGACCATTGCCTTCAGGGCGTCTCGATGCACGACCAGCAGCTCTTTGCATGCCGGCCGGTCGCCGGTAATTTCCACCTCCGCCTCGCCGATGCGCAGGCGCGCGCCGTCGTCGAGCTGCATCACGGGCACGCCTTCCACGGTGATGTTTTCACCGAGGATGCCGGGTTCGACGGGCATGCCCGTCCGCTGGAGCTCGTCGACGGTCTCGACGTTCAGAATGCTGACCTGGCGCAGCGGCCGGCCTGCGTGGCGGTCTCCTTCGAGGCCAAAGTCGGTTATAAGATGGCCCTCGGGCAGGGGCAGCTTGCGGAACTCGCGGCTCGCGTTGGCGTTGACGGAAACCAATCTCGCGGACACGTTGGACAAATTGTACCAACGATCTGTCGACAAGCCGGTGATATCCCGACTAAGGCTTTACTGGGCGGCGATCGCGGAACGCCCTCCGCGCAGTACGTACTTCTGGATCTTGCCCGTTGTGGTCTTGGGCAGCTCGGTCACGAACGTGACGGTGTGCGGCGCCTTGAAGTGCGCCAATCGGTCACGGGTGAACTCGCGCAGCTCCTCGGGCGTGGCCGTCTGGCCGGGCTTGAGAATGACGAAGGCGTGCGGCGCCTCGCCCCACTTTTCGTCGGCGAGCCCCACCACGGCGGCTTCCTGCACGGCCGGATGCCGCAACAGCACGCCCTCCACCTCCACCGACGAGATGTTCTCGCCGCCGCTGATGATGACATCTTTAATGCGGTCGCGCACCTCGGCATAGCCATCCGGGTGCACGACGGCGCCGTCGCCCGAGTGAAACCAGCCGCCCTCGAAGGCTTTGGCGGTGGCTTCGGGGTCGTTGTAATAGCCCTTCATGACCACATTGCCGCGCACCACGATCTCGCCCTGCGTCTCGCCGTCCCACGGCACGTCCTGACCGTCGTCGCCGATAACGGTCAGCTCGCCCGAGGTGATCAGCTCCACGCCCTGGCGCGCCTTCAGGACGGCCCGATCCTCGGCGGACAGCGCGTCGTGTTCGGGGCGCGACTCGCAGATAGTGATGAACGGGGCGGTCTCGGTCAGTCCGTACACGTGAATGATGTCCCAGCCGAACTCGCCTTCGATGCGGGCGATGGTCGCCGCGGCGGGCGGCGCGCCGGCGGTCAGCACGCGTACGCCGCGGCGGACACCCTTGCGCAGCTCGGCCGGCGCGTTGGCCACGCCGATCAGGACCGTGGGCGCCGCGCACAGCATGGTGACATGCTCGGCGTTGACGAGCTCGAAGATGCGGGCTGGCTCGACACGCCGCAGGCAGACGTGTCTGGCGCCCATCGCGGTCACGATCCAGACGAAGGTCCACCCATTGGCATGGAACATGGGCAGCGTCCACAGGTACGTATCGGCCGCCGAGATCGACACGTGACACAGTGTGCCGACGATGTTCATGTAGGCGTTGCGGTGGGTGATCATCACCCCTTTCGGCCGCGAGGTGGTGCCGCTGGTGTAGTTGATGCTGATCAGGTCGCCTTCGTCGATGGTGGGCTTGAGGAACTCGGGCTTAGCCGCACTGACGAGCGATTCGTACTCCAGCCAGCCCTCGCGCGGGCCGCCCTCCAGCGCGACGAAGTGTTCTACGCCAGAGAGCTGATCGCGGACGCTGTCGACGGCGTCCAGGTGGTCGGCGTGGGCGCACACGACTCGGGCGCCGCTGTGGCCGATGATGTAGGCGAAGTCGTCGGCGGTCAGGCGGTAGTTGATCGGCACGAGCACCGCGCCGATCTGGGGTACGGCGTAGAAGGATTCCAGCTGCGCGTGCGTGTTGGGCGCGATGTAGGCGACGCGGTCGCCGTGGCCAACGTGCAGTTGCTGCTGCAGCACGTGCGACCAGCGGTCGCAGCGATCGAAGAACTGGCTGTACGTCAGCCGCTGGTCACCATCGATCACGGCCTCGCGCGCGCCATACAGCCGCCGAGCGCGGCGGGCGAACTCCATCGGCGTCAGCGGTAGTTCCATGGCGCACAGCATATTCCGATTGTTGGGGCGGAGCCCGCGCATGCGCGGGCTCCCCGAGTGGCGCATGCGCCACTCGGCCCAGCGGTGCATGCACCGCTGGGTGCTAACGCAACGGGTCAGGGGGCTGCCGCCCCCCGCCGCCAGTCGCTGCGCTCCTTCCCGCGGCGACCCCCCGCGTGACGTGCTAACCGCGACTGATCAGTCGGTCACTCCAAGTCACGGTGAGAGAGGATGTTGTCACCCGCGGACAGCACGTACGCGGGGGGTCGCCGCG
>JAFAWJ010001091.1 GCA_019242065.1 Chloroflexota bacterium | reverse complement strand
GCGCGGAGGGCTACACCGAAGGCGGCGGAGGTCTTGCCCTTGCCGTCGCCGTAGAAGACGAGGGTCTGGCCGGCGAGGGGCATCAGCTCACCGCAGGACGTGCCGCGAGATCACCAGCCGCTGGATCTCGCTGGTGCCCTCGTAGATCTCGGTGATCTTTGCGTCGCGGAACAGCTTTTCCACGGGATACTCGCGACTGAACCCGTTGCCCCCGAAGTTCTGCACCGCGGCGTGCGCGCAGAACATCGCCGTCTCGGACGCATACAGCTTGGCCATCGAGGCTTCCTTGCCAAACGGTTGCGCGGCGTCCTTCATCCGCGCGGCGCGATACACGAGCAGTCGCGCCGCTTCGATGCGCGTGGCCATGTCGGCCATGCGCCACTGCAAGCCCTGGAAGTCGGCAATCGCGTGGCCAAACGCCGCGCGCTCTTTCGAGTAGCGCACGGACTCGTCCAGTGCCCGCTGGGCGATGCCCAATGCCTGGGCGCCGATGCCGATGCGCCCACCGTCGAGGGTGGCCATGGCGATCCGAAAGCCCTCGTCGACGCTGCCCAGCACCGCGGACTCCGGCACGCGGCAGTCCTCGAAAAAGATCTGGGTGGTGCTGGAGGCGCGAATGCCGAGTTTCTTTTCTCTGGCGCCAGCTCGCAGGCCCGGCGCTTCAGCCGGGACCAGGAACGCGGTGATGCCTTGGGCTCTGGCGACCCCCGTGTTGGTAACGGCGTAGACGAGATAGACGCCCGCCTCGCCGCCGTTGGTGATCCACGCCTTGGTGCCGTTCAGGACGAATTCAGTCCCGGCCCGCTCTGCGCGCGTCGACATGTTCGAGGCGTCCGAGCCCGACTCCGGCTCGGTCAGGCAGTACGCGCCCACGTAGCCGCCCTGGGCCAGCGGCGGCAAAAAGCGCTGTTTCTGCTCGCGGGAGCCGAACCGCAGGATGGGTTCGCACACCAGCGAGTTGTTCACCGACATCACCACCGAGTGCGAGGCGTCGGCCCACGAGATCTCTTCCATGGCCAGCGCGTAGCGCATCGTGTCGGCGCCGGCGCCGCCGTACTCCTCGGGGACCAGCAGGCCCATGAGTCCCAGGTCGGCCATCTTGGCCACGCTCGTGCGCGGGAACTCTTCGCTCTCGTCCAGGTCGTGGGCGATGGGCAGGATCTCGCGTTCGGCGAACTCGTGGACGGTGCGCTTGAACAGATCCTCGTCCTCGCTCAGGCCATACGGACCGCGCAACGCGGCAGCCGCCGGGGACTGGACCAGGGTCATACCAGCTCGAAGGCCATCGCCACCGCGCCGCCGCCGCCGTGGCACAGTCCGGCAATGCCGCGCGACTTGCCGCGCTGTTGCAGCGCGTGCAGCAGGGTGACCACCAGCCGCGCGCCGGTGGCGCCCAACGGATGGCCAAGCGCGATCGCGCCGCCGTTGACGTTGACGCGGTCCCAGTCCCAGTCGAAAGCTTTGCCGTTGGCCACGATCTGCGCGGCGAACGCTTCGTTGATCTCGAGCAGGTCCCAGTCGTCGAGGGTGGTGCCCGTCCTCTTGAAGAGCTTGCCCAGGGCCATCTCGGGTGCCTCGAACAGCCACAGGGGATCGGTGGCGGCGCTGGCGTAGCCGAGAATGCGGGCCAGTGGTGCGCTGCCGTTCAGACTGTCGGCGCCGGCGACGAGCACTGCGGCGGCACCGTCGGTGAAGCCGGGCGCGTTGCCGGCCGTCACGGTGCCGTTCGGCGTAAAGGCAGGCTGCAAGCGGCCCAGGGCTTCGGGGGAGGTATCCGCGCGCGGACCCTCGTCGGTGTCGACGAGCGTCTGGGTCCCCTTGCGGCCCGGGATCGCCACTGGCGTGATCTCGCTTTCGAAGCGCCCCTCCCTGATGGCGGCCACGGCACGCTGATGGCTGCGCAGCGCGTACTCGTCCTGTTCCTGGCGACTGATGCCGCGCTTTTCGGCGATCGCCTCGGCGCTCATGCCCATGTGCTGGTCGTCCCAGGGCGACCACAGACCGTCGTACACCACCGAGTCCTGCACGGTGGCCGGGCCCATGCGATAGCCGAACCGGGCCCGCGGCAGCAGGTGGGGGCCCTGGCTCATGCTCTCCATGCCGCCAGCGACGACGAGGGTCGAGTCGCCGGCGCGAATCGAGTGCGCGGCCTGATTGATCGCCTCCAGACCCGAGGCGCATACCTTGTTCAGCGTGGTGGCGTTGGCGGAGGTCGGGATGCCGGCGGCGATCGACGCCTGGCGGGCCGGTGCCTGGCCCGCGCCGGCCTGGATGACGTGGCCCATGATGACCTCGTCCACGCGCTGTGGGTCGACATGGGCGCGCTCGACCGCGGCCCGAATGGCCGTGGCGCCCAGCTCCGTGGCGGGCACGGAAGCCAGGCCGCCCATCATCTTGCCAATCGGCGTTCGCGCCGCACCCAGGACGTAGATGTCGCTATCCGTCATACGTTTAATCCCATCTGACGCGCGATCACCAGTTTGAGGATCTCGCTCGTGCCTTCGCCAATCGTCAGGATCTTGGCGTCCCGGTAGAACCGCGGGATCGCCGAGTCCTCCATATATCCGTAGCCGCCATGCACCTGCATGGCGACGTCGGCCGCGTGGACGGCCAGCTCACTTGCGATCAACTTCGCCGTAGCGGCCTCTTCGGTGACCGGCTTGCCCGCGTCGTTGAGCGCCGCCGCCTGGAACACGAGCGCGCGGGCGGCCGCGATACGTGCCTTCAGCTCGGCAAGCTGGAACGACACGGCCTGATAGCGCGCGATGGGCTGTCCGAAGGCACACCGCTGGTTGGCCCAGGCGACCGAGTGCTCGAGGCAGCCCTGGGCCAGGCCGACGCCCATCGCCGCGACGCCGATGCGTCCGCCGTCGAGCGTGGCCAGAAAGACGCGCGCGCCGGCGCCGCGGGCGCCCAGCATGGCATCCTCGGCGACCCGGCAGTCCTGGTAGGCGAGCTCGCGGGTGTCGGAGGCGTGCCAGCCCATCTTGGCGTACGGGTGTTGGGGCGTGAAGCCAGGCGCGTCGACGGGCACGATGAAGGTGCTGATCTCAGCTCTGCCGGGGCTGCGCTCACCGGTGATGGCCGTGGTGGTGACGAACAAGCTGAGCTCGGTGCCGGCGTTGGTGATGTACGCCTTGGTGCCGTTGATGAGCCAGCCGCCTTCGCATTGATGCGCTCTGGTCGAGAGGCCCTGGACGTCGGAGCCCATGCCAGGCTCCGTGCTGGCAAAGGCACCGATGGTTTCGCCCCTGGCCAGCGGCACCAGCCACTGCTGCTTCTGCGCTTCGGTGCCAAAATTCAGGATAGGTGTCCCGCCGAGCGAAACGCTGGCCGCGACGGTGACGGCCACCGACGAGTCGACGCGCGCCAGCTCTTCCAGCGCAATCGCCATCGACAGGCTGCCCGCGCCGACGCCGCCGTACTGCTCGGGGAAGGGCAGGCCCATGACTCCAAGTGCGCCGAGCTTTCTGATCGTGGCCGCGGGAAACGTGCCGGTGCGATCCCACTCCTGCGCGTGCGGCGCGATCTCCGCATCCGCAAACTCGCGGAGCATACCCCGCAGCGCCCGCTGCTCGTCATTGAGTTCCAGCGCAAAGTCCACGGCGATGTCTGACCAAAGTATATGTTTGGTCGGGCTCGGACCTCAGCGAAGTGAAGAGGGAAGGATCGCGAGCTGCATACGGTACTTGGCCACGGTGCGGCGGGCGATGTGGATGTTCCGCTCTTTCAGGCGCTCGACGATTTCGGAGTCGGTCAGCGGCTTGCCCTCTTTTTCGATCACTTCCTTCATGATGTCCTTGACACTCAGCGAGGGCGTGAAGAAGTGGGCGTAGGGGATCACCTCGCCATTGGGCAGCATCACGTACTTCGAGGCAGTCGCGCGCGAGACGGTGGACTCGTGGACGCCTAATTGCTGGGCGACGGCGGCGCGGGACAGGGGGCGCAGGTGGCGGACGCCGTTCTGCAGGAAGTCGCGCTGCTGATCGACCAGGCAGCGGGTGATGTTGAAGAGCGTCTGGCGGCGCTGATTGATGTTGGCGATGAACAGCTTGGCGCGGCCGACGTATTGCTGCACGTGGCGCCGCTCCTCGGGGTTCATCGCCGCGCTCGAGCGGTGCAGATCCGCCGACAAGCGCGTGTACATCGGGTTGACGCGCAGCACGAACCGACGACTCTCGACCACCTCGACCTCGAAGTCATCCGTGCCTTGCGAGATCACCACGTCGGGAATGATGTACATGGCGCGCGTGTCGCGGTCGCTCGAGTTGGTCGGCGAAAAGCCGTGGGCGGGGTGCGGGTTCAACTTGGTCTTGACGAACTCCCACACGTCGGCCACGTCCTGCTGCGAGATGTGCAGCTCGTGCGCGATGCGGCCGAACTTGTGCTCGCCGAGCTCCGTCAGGAACTGGCTGACGATCTCGCGGGCGTGCGGCTGGGACAGGCCGCGCTCTTCGAGGTGGTCGATCTGGATGAGGAGGCACTCACTCAGGCGGCGGGCGCCGATGCCAATCGGCTCCTGGGCCTGGAGCACGCGCAGTACGGCGCGCACCGTGTCGACCGAGACGTCGAGCTCGTAGGCGACGTCCTCGATCTTGATCGCCAGATAGCCCTTTTCGTCCAGGCTGCCGACCAGGTACTCGGCGATCGGCATGTCCTCCTCGGGCAGCGCCGCGCCCATGTCCATCAGCAGCTTTT
>JAFAWJ010001066.1 GCA_019242065.1 Chloroflexota bacterium | reverse complement strand
TCGTACACGTCTTGGGCCACGGCCGTCAGATCGACCAGCGCGAGGCATAAGGCGGTGCTGCCCTGGGCGTCCAGGCGCGCCAGGGCCAGCAGCTCCTCGACGAGGCGGCTCAGACGCGTGACCTCGCGGCGCATGGCCGACGCCAGTCGCTCGGCCTCGGTCGGCTCCGACTGCAGGGCGCGCGGTAGCACGTCGAGCTGCCCACCGAGCGCCGTCAGAGGCGTGCGCAGCTCGTGCGAGGCATCGGCCACGAAGGCGCGCTGGGCGGCGAAGGCCACCTCCAAGCCCTCGGCCATGTCGTTGAAGGCGCGCGCGAGCTCACCCACCTCGTCGCGACTGGCCGGCTCGGGCACCCGCGCGGCCAGGTCGCCCTGGCCGAGTTGATGACTAGCGACCGCCAACGACCGCAACGGACGCAGCCCGAGGCGTGTCAGACGCGGCCCGGCGAACGCCGCCACCAGCAGCACCAGGCTCACCCCGACGATTAACAGCAGCAGCACGATGTGCAGCGTGGCATCGGTCTCAGCGGTGGGCATGCTGAGCTGCACGTAGCCGAGCACCGTCCGCGGCGGTGCTTTGGGTTTGGGCACCGGCAGGAGGCCGGGGAGCGGGTTCCTGGCCGCGGCCGGAGCGGGCGGGGGCCCGCCGCTTAGCACCGGCGTGAGCAGCACGGCTGTCCGCCCCGCCGGCCCGTCGACGGTCTCCGTCCACTGGTTTGTCCCGCCGAGAACAGCCGCCAGCCCGGCGGATGGGGGCGCCGGTGCGGGCGGGCGGCCGCCTGACTGCGCTGCGACCTGACCCGTCGGGTCGAACACCGTCACCCCCACGCCAGGGGCTGCTGCGTTGTCGGTGGCGACCTTGGCCGCCTGCGCCAGTGGCTCACCGCTGGCGACCCCTGTCTGCAGCACCCAGCCAACCGAGCGCGCCTCGCCCCCCAGTAAGGCGAAGGTGCTGCCGTCGAGCGAGCGCGCCAGCGCCACGTACAGAAACACGCCCAGCGCGATGAGCGCGACGGCGAGCAGCGCCACGTAGACGGTGGTCAGGCGGACGGCCAGACCCGCCTGCCGCCACCCCCGCTCACTCATCAGACAGCGCGTAGCCGACGCCGCGCACAGTGCGGATCAGCTGCGTCGGCGGCCGGTCGGCTAGCTTGTCGCGCAGATAGCCGATGTACACCTCGACGATGTTGTCGTCGCCGGCGAAGTCATAGCCCCACACCCGCTCCACCAGCGCCCGCTTGGAGAACACGCGCCGCGGCTGCTCGAGCAGCACGCGCAGCAGCTCGAACTCACGTGGCGTCAGCGCCAGCGACCTATCACCGCGGCCTACCTTGCGCGTGATCGGGTTGAGCTCGAGGTCGGCAAAGCGCAGCACGGTCGTCGAACGCGTGGCGCGCCGCCGCAGCACCGCGCGGATGCGGGCGACCAGCTCCTCGAAGTGGAAAGGCTTGACCACGTAGTCGTCGGCGCCAGTTTCCAAGTCGGCCACGCGATCGCCGAGGCTGTCTCTGGCGGTCAGCATGACGATCGCCGCGTCGCCCTGCGCGCGCAGCCGCTTGCACACGTCCAGCCCGTCCATGCCGGGCAGCATCCGATCCAGCACGACCACATCGGGGTGCGACTGTTCGGCCGCCCGGATGGCCGATAGACCATCGCCGCAGACCTGCACCTCGAATGCCTCGTAGCGCAGGCCGAGCCGAACGAAATCGGCGATGCCAGGGTCGTCCTCCACGACCAGCGCGCGGAGCGCGGGGCCGTCATGTTGAGTCGTGGCCAGTGACATGGGTATGCGGACAGTGTGCGCCTCGCTGCTGGGGACACGCTGAGAGATTGCTGAGCCGACGCTGAGAATAGCCCACTCCGTTAGGACACCACCGCCCGCCGACGATGCGCACGACGAACCACAACCCCGGCGCTCAAGCGCAATTCAGTATGGGAGTTGGACGACGAACACAGTCGGTGACTCGTCACCTTCGTGCCAGGTTGTGTGACCCTTGCCCGTTGTGTCCTCAAGTACACGTCCCGCCAACAGCACCATGAACTGGCGCCGGGGGTCGGATGCAACTCACCTCGCCAACCGGGTTCTCCACTGAGAAAGCCGACCCGTTCAGCTGGCGCCCATTCAGATAGCGCGAGTGGCGGGGCAGGAGGCGACGCCATACGCCGGGGGCGGAGCACCGGTTAGCCGCGTGACTCGGCTTGCTGTCGCTCGTGGCGCACAATCGTGGCCATACTTGAGGGCCGACCCTAACATCGTCGCAAATGCCACCGACAAGCGCTGGTCGAAGCGCGGACCGGTGGCATTTTGTGACGCGCGTGACGATCTGGTGCCTGCTCTGCGCTCAACTCACGACCGCATGACCGACGTAGCGAGCCATCACGACAACGTCGAGCGAGCCTCGCCACCCAGCGTCGCCCGAGACATCGTCCCGAATGTCACCTCGGAGTCGGCGGAGTCGACGTCGACTGCCGAGTCCGTGTACGCGTCGCTTGCGCGGACCTCCGGCGCAGCAGGCGCGAACGTCGTGCTTCGGCTGCAGCGCACCCAGGGCAATGCCTATGTACAGCATTTGCTCGCTCGAGGTACGTCCCTGGGCGACAGCGGTGGTCGGAGCACCTTCGCACAACGTCAGTCACCGTCGACCACGGATGCGCCGCCCGCCGCGGAGGCCAGTCTCACCCTCGGTCCCTTTGTCATCAAGAGCTACGACCAGCTGCTGGCTGCCGACCGCCTGTTTTCGCAGCAGCTCACGAAAGATTGTGACAGCCTGCCGGATGGCGAAGGTGCGAAGCAACGCGGGCAGCAAGCCGCCAAAG
>JAFAWJ010001037.1 GCA_019242065.1 Chloroflexota bacterium | reverse complement strand
TTGCCATAGCCGTCGGAGATGTACATCTCGCCGTCGGGCGCCACCGACAGGCGCGTCGGCCGGTTGAACGGTCCTGCGCCGCGTTTGATCGAGGCCAGGTTGGCGCGACCTTCTGGCGAGTAGCCCGTGTCGCTCGGATGGTTGAGGGTGCCTAGCGTCCACTGCAGCTTGCCGTCGAGAGCAAAGCCGCGCACGGTATGGTCGGTATCGTCGGCACAGTAGACGACATCGTTGACGATGGTGATGCCGTGCGGCCGGGTGAAGACGCCTTCGCCCCAGGAGTCGAGAAAGCGGCCGTCGGTGTCGTAGACGATCACTGGGTGCTCGCTCCGGTTGAAGACGTATACGCGGTCCTGGGAGTCGGTGGCGACCCCCGCGACATCGCCGTGCGACCAGCCCGACGGTAGCTGCTCCCAGTCCGGGACCAGCTCGAAGGTCAGATCACCCGAGCCGACGACCGTCCGGGCGACGCTCACGCGTGCGCCGTTTCGGGCGCGGGGATCGGACTGGTACCCGCCCAGTGGCCGACGTCGATGACCAGGCCTTCGGGCGAACGAAACTTCGCTTCGTAATACACGTCGCCGAGTCCCACGGGGTTGAGCTCGACGGCCCCCGCCTGGATCAGTCGCTGCCGCGCCACCTCGTCGTCGGCCACGGTCACCCCAATGTGCTCGACGCCCGGCCTGACCTGGCGGTCACCCGCCCCCAGACCAAGTGGCAACAGGGTGATGTTGACGTCGCCGTCGGACAGGTCGACCGCTCCCGAGCCGCGCTTCTGGACGATCTGCAGCTCGAGTGCATCATGCAGCCACTGGGCCGTTGCGTCGGTGTCCTCGCAGCGAATCGCGATGTGTCGGATCTTGCCCATCTGGGTTGGACCTCCTCGCCAGAGATATCCTAATCCCATGGACGAACAGGCGAAGAAGACTGCTCTGCGTCGAATCCCGTATGGCCTTTTCCTGCTGACCGCACGGAATGGCGACGACATCGCCTCCGGCACCGTCAACTGGGTGACCCAAACCTCCTTCAAGCCGCCGATGGTGGCGGTCGGCATCAAACAGGACAGTCACCCGTACGGCGTCGTCAAAGCCTCGGGCGCCTTTGCGATCAACGCGCTCGGCGCGGACCAGAAGGACGTGGCACAAACCTTCTTCGGCACCGTCACGCCCGAAGGCGATCACCTGGGCCCCGTCACCTTCAGCTCGGGCAGCACCGGCTCACCGGTCATCAAGGAGGCGCCCGCCTACTGGGAGTGCCGGGTCGTCGGCGTGCTCGAGCAGGGCGACCACCATGTCTTTCTGGGCGAGGTCGTCGATGCAGGCGTCAACGCCGAGACGCCGACGCTGCTCATGCGTGACACGGGCTGGAACTACGGCGGATAGGGCTCTTTTTCTCTGGAGGGAGTCCGCGCATGCGCGGACTCCTCACCTGGGCGCATGCGCCCAGGTGCCCAGCGGTGCATGCACCGCTGGGTGCTAACGCAACGGTCAGGGGGCCTGCGGCCCCCCGCCGCCGTTCGCTGCGCTCTCTCCCGCGGCGACCCCCCGCGTGCGTGCTAACCGCGACTGGCAATAATGCTGTGGCCCGTGGCCGAACTGTGGATGGCAACGCGATGCCAGCATCACGACTGTCGGCACACTTGTAAGTGTGGTTCACCCAAGCTAGCCATCGTTGATCGCGCATGACGGTGTGACGTCGAGTTCACGGCGTGACTGAGTTGTCAATCGCGGCCAGCACGTAACGCGGGGGGTCGCCGCGGGAGAGAGCGCAGCGAACGGCGGCGGGGGGCGGCAGCCCCCTGACCGTTGCGTTAGCACCCAGCGGTGCATGCACCGCTGGGCACCTGGGCGCATGCGCCCAGGTGAGGACCTCGCGCATGCGCGAGGTCCCTCCAAAAGAAATCCAAAAGCTGGGCGCCTGGGTTAGTTAGGGGCATGGTAAGGCGGGTGTACGCTCAGCAGCCGGTGGCCGCGGCGTCTCTGGATCCAGCTCGCAGCGACGAAGACCTCATGTACGACCTGGCCAGCGGCCGCCAGGATGCGCTCGGGCCGCTGTACGGGCGGTACGCCTCGCTCGTCTTCCAGCTCGGGGTCCAGAGCCTGGAACGGTCCGCCGCCGAAGAGCTTGTCCAGGAAGTATTCCTGACGATCTGGCGTGGCGCCGACAGCTTCGACGCCAGCCAGGGGGCCTTTCGGCCCTGGCTGCTGCGCCTGACGCACTGGAAGATCCTGAACGAGCTGCGGCGGCGCCGACGACGGCCCGCGACACGCACCCAGACCCCTGGCGAGGATGACGATCTCGATCCACTCCAGGATCTGCCCGACGTCGAGCCCGGCCCCGAGGACCGCGCCTGGCAGACCGAGCACGCGGACATCGTCAAGTCCGCGCTTGCCGAGCTGCCGCCCAAGCAGCGGCAGGCGATCGCCCTCGCCTTTCTTGAAGACATGACCCACGAGCAGGTGGCGCGCACCCTGGACGTGCCGCTGGGTACCGCCAAGACGCGCATCCGCTCCGGTTTGCAGATCTTGCGCACGCACCTGGCGCCCATGGCGGCCTCGCTGCTGGCGGTGGGGCTGGGCGTCGTCGGCTTCCGGCTGATCCAGACGCAGGCCGCGGCCGACCGCCAGGCACGGGCCATTGCCCTGGTGACGACCAGCGAGCTGACGCCGCTGCGGCTCACGCCGGTGAGTGCCGATGTCGCGCCCGCGGAGGCGCACGCCAATTACCGCGGCCGTGACGGGAACAACGTCGCCGTGCTTTCGACGGAGTTTCTGCCGACGCCGCCGTCGGGCAAGACGTATCAAGCCTGGGCGCGGCACGGCGACACCTGGACGTCACTGGGCACCTTTACGACGAACGCCGATGGCACCGCCCAACTGATCGCCGAGGACCCCGCCCTCTCCACGCCGCCCGACGCCGTACTGATCACCCTCGAGCCCTCAGGCGGCAGTCACGCCCCCACAGGCCAGCCCGTGCTGGCCTGGGCC
>JAFAWJ010001032.1 GCA_019242065.1 Chloroflexota bacterium | reverse complement strand
GATATTCTTGGGCGCCCCGACGTTCTGGAGCACGCTGTCGGCGATGCGGCCTCGATCGAGCGCGTAGCTCATAGCCTGGCGGAGGAGCTTGTTGTCGGTGGGTGCCTGGGTGGTATTGAACGTGATGACGTACGAATCACCGGCGATGTTGTTGAACACCACGTGCCAGTTGGGATCCTGCTCGTAGCGCGCCGTATCGCGAATCGGGGGCGTATCGACGGCATCCAGCTGCCCCGCCTCGAAGGCGACCAGCATGCTCTGCGGGTCCTTGAAGATCTGGAAGCGGATGCCGTCGAGATACGGCAGGCCCGGCTTCCAGTAGTTGGGGTTCTTAACGAGTGAGAGATGGTCGCCCTGCACATACTCCTGGAAGGTGAACGGACCGGTGCCGACCGGTGTCAGCTTGGGGTCGGGCGTCTGGGGGTCCAGAAGGTTCATGACATGGATGTAGTCCGCCATAGCGGGCCACGGCTGGTCGCTCTTGATGATGACCGTGTACTTGTCTGGAGTTTCTACGGACGTGAGCAGAATCCGGAAGGCGCGGAGCACACCGGCGGAGACTTTGGGATCGTTCGAGCGTTCGATCTCCCACCGGACATCGTCGCTGGTCAGTTCGCGGCCGGTGTGGAACTGGACGCCTTTGCGGAGGTTGACTTTGAGTGTGCGCGAGTCGCTGCTGAGGTCGAAACTTTCGGCGAGTTCTGGGCTGAGGTTGAGCTTCTCGTCTTCTTGCCCGAGGTTGTTGAAGATCGGGTAGGTGATGTCGAAGGCGGCGCCGAAGTCGTTGCCGTCGAGGGAGGGCAGGTCGCCGACGATGCCCATGCGCAGCGTGCCGCCGGACTTGGCGCCGGCGGTCTGCGGGGCGGGGGCCACGACGCCGACGGCGGGCGTTGGCAAGCTCGCCGCCGCGCTGGTGGGCGCACTCGCGGGGAGGGCCGTTGCCGCGGCGGCGGATTGGGTGGTCGCTGCGGTGGCCTGGCCGCTGGCGGCAGTGGCGGCAGTGGACTGGCCGGCGGCGGGAGGCGCGGAGGTGGCCGGAGTCACTGGCGCGGCGGTGGTGCCGCAGGCGGCGAGCAGCGCGACGCCGCAGCTCGAAACGCAGAGCTTCAACATGTGCCTGCGGGCAATCCGGGTGCCTAGAGCCTGCATGTCTCCCCCGTGAAAGTTTCTGCATAATACAGCGATGTCCGATTCGCGGATTCTCACCACCCACGCTGGCAGCCTGCCACGCCCGGCCGACCTGGTGGAGCTGATGCTCCAGCACGATCGTGGCGACCACCCGGAAAACGGTCGTTTCACGCAGCGCGTCGCCGAGGCGACTACCGAGGTCGTCCAGCGCCAGGTGAGCCTGGGCATCGACGTCCCCTCCGACGGCGAGTACAGCAAAGCCTCGTACGCGACCTACGTGCGGGATCGCCTCACGGGCTTCAACGGTGCTCCCCGCAATCCCAATCCAGGCTTCACGAGTCGTGAGTTTCCGGACTTCGAGCGGCGCTACTCGTCGCCGGTCCAGTTTCCAACGTGCGACGGTCCGGTCGAGCTGCGCGATGGCTCACAGGTGCGCCAGGACATCGCCACGCTGGAGACGGCGCTGCGTCACGCGAACCACGACCAGGCATTCATGTCGGCGGCGTCGCCCGGCGTGATCGAGACGTTCATGCCGACCACCTACTACGCGTCGGATCGCGCCTATCTGGAGGCGCTGGCCGCGGCGATGGCGGACGAGTATCGGGCCATCGTGGATGCCGGGTTCGTCCTGCAGATCGACTGTCCCGACCTGGCCATGTCGCGCACGACGCGGTTCGCGGCCTTGAGCGACGCCGAGTTCAGGAGTCTGGCGCGGCTGCACGTCGAGGCGCTGAACCAGGCGATCGACGGCCTGCCCCGCGCGCGGATGCGCCTGCACCTGTGCTGGGGCAACTACGAGGGACCTCACAATCACGACATCCCGCTGCGTGAGATCCTGGACATCGCGCTCGAAGCGAACGTCGGCGGGCTGTCATTCGAGGCGGCCAATCCGCGCCACGCGCACGAATGGCGGGTGTTTCAGGACACGTCCCTGCCGGATGACCTGGTGCTGATTCCGGGCGTCATCGACACGTGCACCAATTACATCGAGCATCCGGAGCTGGTCGCGCAGCGCATCCGCCACTTTGTGGACATCGTCGGACCCGAGCGGGTGATCGCGGGTACCGATTGTGGTTTTGGCACGTCGGTGGGCGCCCGCCACGTGGCGCCAAGCATCGCCTGGGCCAAACTCGGCAGTCTGGTAGACGGTGCCGCCCTGGCGAGCGCGACGGCCGGCTGACGCTGGCGAGCCGTCAGGGGGACTGGGTGGCGGCGCCGGTTGGGTCGGCGGCGTGCACCTCGAGTTGATTGCCGCTGACGTCACGCATGTCCACCACGGCCTGATGGCCGGCTGGCCAGGCCTCCTGGGAGGAGTAGTCGGACCAGTCCTGAGACTCTGCTGACGGTGCGGTCTCGCCGACGCGGTCCGACTGCACGGGACCCATGGCGTCGGATGACCTGCCGCAGGCCTCGGTCGGGATGCTCAGTGTGCCGTCGAGCAGGACGGGCGGGAGGACGTTCGGCCGACAGCCGAACAGCGCCACCCAGAAGCGACCGTACGGTCCACCCTGGACGTAGCCCACGCCGACTTCGCGCCAGAAGTCGTGCAGCAGCACGCGACGGTGGATCGCATCCGAGAGCCACCAGCCGAGCGCGCCTTCGGGGTCGTCGCTGATCGCCGAGATGGTCTCGACCACCATCCAGGCACTGCCCTGGGGGGTGGTGTAGCCCTGTGCCGCCGCGCGCGAGGCGGGCGTCCCGTCGGGGCCGTCGTGGTCCATGTAGCCCCGGTTGGCCATGTCCTGGGCATGGGCGATGGCGGCGCGGTCGAGCTGTGAGCTGCGAGCCAGGGGCAGGAGGCCGGCGGTGACCCGGGCGCGTCCGACCATGAGCGCCATGTGGTCCTCGCGGTCGCGGAACGGGTCGGCGGCGGGATCGGGCTGGCCGGCGGTGGCAGTCGGCGTGGGCGTGAGATTGGCCGGGTCAGACTGGCCGGGCGTGGTCGTCGGGGTGGGCGCGGTGCCGCCTGCCGCGGGCGTGGGGGTCGCCACGGGTGTGACAGTGGCCGGCGCGGGTGCCGGCGCTGCCGCACTGGACATGGCGGCGAGCGGCGTCGGCGTGGCGCTCGGCGCGACAGGCGTCACCGTGGCCGCGACGGCCGACGGTGTCGTACTGGCGGTCGGCGCGACGGCAGTCACGCTGGCCGTGGCCGTGGGGGTCGCGCTCGCGGGCGTTGGAATGGCGGTCACCGTTGCGCCAGCCTGGGCAAGCGTCGGAGTGCTGGCGGCTAGCGCCTGCGCCGCTGGGCTGCTCAGCAGGAGTGCCGCGAGCATGCCGAGGGCGAGTGGGCCAGATCGCATCTAGCGCATGCTACCGGCTCCGCCACTGTCGATCAGCCGGTTCGCGTACGTGGCCGCCTTCAAATCGCGAGGACGCGTGCTCGCGCGTACCAGGGCCGTGGCAGCATCGCTTGCTATGCTGTGGTGCCCGCGATGCCCGCCCCAGTCCAAAGCAGTCTGCTCAGCACGCTCGCGTACGGCATCGTCCGCCAGCAATTGGCGCTGCTGCGCGAGCACGAGGCGGGCGCGCGTACGGGTACCGATCCCGAAGACGTCCATGACATGCGCGTCGCCACACGCCGGCTACGCGCTGCGCTGCGCACCTTCGACGCCGTGCTGCCCGACGAACGTGTCGTCCTGTACGAGGAGCTGCGC
>JAFAWJ010000539.1 GCA_019242065.1 Chloroflexota bacterium | reverse complement strand
GCTGACGCTGCTGTGTGCCATGCGCCTGGCGTGGCCGCGGCGGTCGCAACGCGAGGGCTGGTGGGCATTTGGCTGCGGCGTGTGCGGCGGTCTGGCCCTGTGGATGCACCCGCTGGCCGTCTGGTACCTGCTCGCCGCGGTGGTGACGCTGCTGGTGTGCGTGCGTGGCGGACGCTGGCTGACGATCGTCGGCCTGGGACTCGCCGGCTTCGTCGTCGGCGGATTGCCGATCTGGATCTACAACCTGCAGACGGATGGCGCGACGCTGCGCTTCGTCCTGAGCGGCAGCCAGGGACAGACCGCCGACCGCGGCGCGGTCCTCGACGCCTGGTGGGCTGGCGACCTGCCGCGTGGCGCGGGGCTGTGGCACCCGTGGGGCGTAAGCCCGCCAGAGCTCGGGATCGCCATGGCCGTCGTGCTGGGCGCAGCCCTTGTCTGGGCCATCATTGGCCGCGACCGGCTCGGGTTTCGACCCCTGGACAGCGTGCTGCTCTTCCTGGTGCTGATCCCGCTGATCTTTGTGTTGAGTGGTTTCGGCGGCCCGGCCCTCAACGCCTACGGGTTCGACGCCACCGGCCGCTACACGCCGCCGATCTGGTATGGCCTGGTCGTCGTCCTCGGCGCGGCCCTGGGCTGGCTGTGGCGTGTGCGGCGTGTCCTGGCGTATGGCGTGGCGGCGGTGCCGCTGGCGCTCAACCTGGCCAGCGTGCTGGCGATCGATCCGCTGGCCGCCTTTCAGTCGCCGTACTGGAACCATCTGCCGGCCGACAGCTCGGCACTCCTCAGCGTCTTGCGCGACGAGCAGGTGAGCGCCGTGTGGATGAATCACTGGGCCGGGCAGCCGGTCATGTTCGATGCGCGTGCCGCCGGCCAGCCTTTGATCGCCTACGACTGGTATGACGTGCAGGCGGGCGGCATCGACCGCTTTCCCGAATACCTGCCGCTGGTCCGCCAGGCGGCGCGGCCGGGCTTCGTGCTGGTCACCGACGAGGCCGAGCCCGAGCTCGAAGGGCGGCTGCGCGATCTGGGCGTGGCCTTCGAAGAGCGGCGCGCCGCTCCGTACGTGGTCGTGATCCCCACCTCGCGCAGGGTCGATCCGTCGGAAGTGACGGGCGCGCTGGACTATCGGTATTGAGCCAGGTGGCCTGGTCGACCGGGTTGAAAGGGCGTAGGGGAAATTCCTACCCCCGAACGTCCGTACGACCGTCCCCGATGGAGTTTGAGCGCGCTACAGTAAATTTAGTCGCGGCACCGCACCTCCCCCCGGGCGACCGCGAAGCAGATGCGGGCTTCGGCTACTCCCCTGGCCGGTGCCCGCGCTAGAAAGGCCGGCGCAACCTCCCCCCGCGTCGGCCTTTCCTCGTTAAAGTCACACCACGTGTGACCAAGATTGTCTACCGCCTCCAGCCGTGGGCCTTCGTCGACCGGCTCGTCCTCGACGTCTGCCCACCGACCTTCTCCGTCGCGCCCATGTCCCGCGACGCCTCCACCTCAGAGCGCGCCACGCTGCTCCATGACGCCGAGTACCTGATGGGCTCCTGGGTGACCACCACCGTCACCCTCACCGAAGACGATTTCGCCGCCGCCCCCAAACTCAAGCTGCTGCAGCTCATGAGCGCCGGCTACGAGCACGTCGACCTCAGCCTGGCCGCGCGTCACGGCGTCCCCGTGGCCACCTTCGGCGACGCGATGGCCAGCGTCGTCGCCGAGCACACGTTGCTGCTGATGCTGGCCGTCTACCGGCGCCTGCTGCAGCTGGATGCCGCCGTGCGTGCCGGCACGTGGCGCACCAACGAGCCCGTGCTCCGCGAGCTGCGCGGCAAGCGCGTCGGACTGGTCGGCCTGGGCTATATCGGCCGTGAAGTGGCGACGCGCCTGGCCGCGTTCGGCGCGGAGGTCGTCTACTCCTCGAGCCGGCAGCACCCCGAGTCCAGGCTCACCTACCTGCCCCTGGATGAACTGCTGGCAACCAGCGACATCGTCAGTCTCCACGTGGCGCTGGCGCCTTCAACCCGCCATCTGATCGGTGTGCGCGAGCTGGCGCGCATGCGACCCCAGAGCGTGCTGATCAACACCAGCCGCGGGCCGGTCGTCGATCAAGCCGCCCTGTACGCGGCGCTGTCCTCAGGCGCGCTGGCCGCCGCCGGCCTGGACGTGCTCGACCCCGAGCCGCCGGACGCGGCGGATCCGCTGCTGCAGTTGCCCAACGTCGTCTTCACGCCGCATAACGGTGGCCAGTCCGACGAGGTCTGGCCGCGGATCGTCCGAACGTGCTTCGCCAACGTCGAGCGCGTGGCCCGCGGCGAGCCGCCCCAGTTCGTGGTCGAGAGCGGCTAGCTCTCAGCCCACGAGCGTGCGCCCGCCGTCGATGGCGATGGTTTGACCCGTGATATAGCTCGCCGCGGGCGAGCTCAAAAACACCGCCAACAAGCCCACCTCGCGCGTCTGCCCGAAGCGCGCCAGCGGAATCGTCGGCGCCGCCTGCCGCTCGCGCTCGACAAACGCCTGCTCCGAGATCTGCTCGCGATCGGGAAACGTGCCCGGCGCGATCGCATTGACCCGAATGCCGTGCGACGCCCATTCGAGCGCCACGCATTCTGTAAAGCGCGTCAGCCCCGCCTTGGCCGCCGCGTAGGCGCTCATCATCGCCGACGGCCGCATGGCGGCAAACGACGACACGTTGATGACCACCCCGCCCTTCTGCTCGAAGAAATGCGGCCCGAAGACGTGGCAGCCGACGAACGCCTGGGTCAGATTGATGTCGACCACCGTGTGCCAGTCGGCCTCGCTGAGCTGCTTCTGCCCCGCGGCCGCGGGGTCGGCAGTGACCGCGCCGCGGATGGCGTCGCCGATGCAGTTGATCAGGATGTCCAGACCGCCCATCTGATCCAGGACCTGTGCGACCACCGCCTGCATGCGCTCGACGCGCGTGCCGTCGGCGGCCCAGCCGTAGCCTTTGCGCCCCGTGCGTGTGATCTCCTCCGCGACTCGGCGAGCGTTGGTCTCGCCCAGCGCCGTGACGCCCACGTCCGCGCCGGCTTCGGCCAGCGCCAGGGCGATGCCCTTCCCAATGCCGCGCCCCGCGCCAGTTACCAGCGCGCGGCGGCCAGTCAGATCAAAGTCAGACAACATATGCGACGAGCGCCAGCATAGCGAGCCTCGCCTGCCCGGCGCGCCGGTCGCGTTAGTCGCGTCGCCCGTCTTTA
>JAFAWJ010000472.1 GCA_019242065.1 Chloroflexota bacterium | reverse complement strand
TCGGGGACTTCCAGCGGCAGGAAGCGGATCATCGGCAAGCCCGTCTGACTGGCCTCCGCGGCCAGGCTGTACAGGTATGGCTGTAGACTGGCGTGCACCTGGGCCGCCGTGCGGAAGGCGTTGAGCGTCCCGTCGTCGAGCCAGACGTCGATCGGCGATCGAGGGTGGTCACCCAGGTGATCCCGCAGCAACGCTGTCCACGACCCCAATTGCAGCCAGCGCAGCCACAGCTCTCGTTCCTGCTCGTGAGTCAGGTCAGCCTGGACGTAGCCGGCCACCTCGGTGTGCCAGTACGGGAAGCCGCTCAAACCGAAGGACAGTGCCGCTGGCAGCATGGACTGCAGGCCGTCGGGGCCTTCCCAGCGCATGACCGCGTCGCCGTTCCACTGGCCGCTCTGGAACTGCTGGGCGCCCAGGGCGCCCGCTCGAACGAGCAGCCCGAAGTCGCCGTCCAGGCGGGCAGCCAGCGCCGAGCTCCAGGCAGCCTGGGCGTACAGCAGCGGATAACGGTTGTGCGTCTGGAGGCCAGAGGTGCCGTCGGCCAGACTCGCGTCCCCGGGGATCAACTCGCCGAGGTCCAGCATGCCGCCGTCGTAGCCGAGATCGCCGAGCGCGCGCTGCCACGAACGGCCCCACCACAGCACGGCATCGGGATCGGTGACGTCCAGCCAGCTGACCTGGAAGTCTGGATGGACGTAGTCGCGGCCATCCTGGCGCTTGACCAGGAACCCGTGCGAAGCCGGCTCCTGGTAGTTCGGGCGATCCGTATGGAAATCGGCGGTGAAGTAGTTCAAGACCTTGAAACCGAGCCCGTGCAACGTGTCGGTGAAGCCGCGTGGATCGGGGTACGGGCCGGCCTGGCGGCCGGCGAATGTCACGGTCGGCCAGCCAATATTGGCGTCTGAATCGACGGCATCGAAGGCGAACACGGCTGAGACGGGGATCTTCAGGTCACGCAGGTGCTGCATCTCCGCGGTCACCGCGTCCTGACCGCCAACCGAAGTCTTCCAGACGCCGAACAGCCAGGGCGGCGGGAGTGGCGGCAGTCCCTGGACCTGGGCGCTCTGCTGGACGAGGTCCTTCAGCGTCTGACCGTAGGTGACCAGGATGCTGGCCGCGGGCGCGTTCTGCTTCCAGGACCAGCGGTCTGGCCGACTCGCGGCCACATCGAACTGCGAGCGCTCGAAGCGTTCGAGGGCGAAGCCGTAGCCGCGGCTGGACAGCAGGGTTGGAATCGGGGCGTACGTGCTGGGGCCGTAGCCCGCGACGCGGCGGTCGTTGGCCCACATGTCGACGGTGCGGCCGCGCTGGTTGACCGCATCGAAACGCTCGCCGAAGCCGACGAACCGCTCGTCGGTTGGGCTGGTGAACGCGCCGACCATCGAGGCGACACGCGAGGGGTTGTCTGGAATGACGGTCAGCCGCAGCGCACGCGGGGCGAGCGACTGGGCCTCGACCGTGATGGCCGTGCCGGCGGGATCGTCTGTCTGGGCGACCAGCTGGACGCTCGAAGTATCCAGGATGTTGAAGCTGATGAGCCGGCGGGCGCGGAAAGTTTGACCGTCGGTGGTCCCAAAACCGATGGGCTCATCCTCGGCCTCCATCCACACGGGCTGACCGCTCGGGTCGAGGAGCGACACGCGCCAGGGGTCGGCGTGAACCACCAGGGTCAGGTCGCCGAGGGGGACCTGCGCGTCGGTGGGCAGGCTGGTCGTCGAAGCGGTGGAGGCGGTGCCGGCGATGTCAGCCAGCCCGGCGGCGGCACCCAGCGCGGCGGCGCCCAGGGTCAGGAATGCCCGGCGGCTCAGGTGAGATCGATCCACCGACTCCCCATTCGCCGCCCTCCTGGAGCCAAAGAGGGCCAACGAGTGGTCTTTCAGACGCAAGCTAGGCCCCGGAGACGCCGCAGACGCCCGCCACGGTGCTCAGGGCAGCTGGACGCTGAAATGGTCCAGAGCCACCGCGTTGTAGTCGCCACCCACGAAGACGCCCACGCGGCCCGTGTTGAGCTGGTCGTCCTGCACGGATGCCAGCTGCGTACCGTTGACCGTCAACGTCAGCTGCGTGCCAACGGCGGTCGCCACCAGGTCGTTTGGCGACCCGCCCGTGCGCACCACATCCGAGTGGGTCCACGGCACCAGGTCGACCCAGTGGTCGCCGTC
>JAFAWJ010000398.1 GCA_019242065.1 Chloroflexota bacterium | reverse complement strand
GCCATCCCGCCTCCGAGTTTCTCGAGTTGCGCCCTGGACAGCGCTGCCTCGACGTTGGCTGCGGTATCGGAGAAGACGCACGCGCCATAGCTGAGGCATTTGGTGCGCAAGTCATCGGCATCGACAACAACCCGCGGATGATCGAGGTTGCACAGTCACGTTCGGCGGCTTTTCCTCACGTGACCTTTGAGACTGCCGAAGCTTCGAAGCTTCGCTTCGCCAAATTCGACGTTCGAAGCGGCATGGATAAAGCGGACACTGATGCACATTGCGAACCCCCGTGCCCGTGGTCAGCGAGATCATACGCGTCTTGAAATCCGGCGGGCGGGTTGTCGCTGTTGAACCGGACCTTGCACTCGTACTCATTGATTCGGGCGTCGCTGACGTCACACGCAAGGTACTGGCAATGCAGGCAGGTGCCTATCGCAACGCGTCGGCCGGCAGACAATTGCGGCGGCTGCTCTCGCAAGCCGGACTCGTCGATGTGCGCGCGGTTCCGCAGGTCATGACGATCCCTGACGCGGCCATGCTCGGGACCATGTTGCGGCTGTTTTCAGTGGCGCGTGCGGGAGTTGCGACTGGCGCGTTTCGCAAGACGAAGCTTCAGCATGGGAAGAGGATCTGCTCACGAAGGACCGTGCCGGCGTCTTCAGTTGCTACGCGGTGATGTTCACCGCACACGGCCGGGTGCCAGACAGTGCTGATCAGCTTTGCATGCGCGATGGAATTCTGTTCTGCCCACCGAAACCGTGCGGAACGCTCTGGCAGCCAGGCTCACTGCTAAACCACGGATCGGCGCCAGAGCCGCCGAGAGCCAGCAGCCTCAGGTCGATCCGCCCTCGAACTGCGCATGCGGCGTGTCGCCGAAGAGCACCGTGGAGAACCACTCTGTGTCGTCCGGCCCGCACACCGGCGCTCGGGCGTATGTGTCATCCGGCAGCGGGAACTCCGTGAGTGCGTGCGCGCGATCGACGCTGAAGCGTCCAATGGCGTACCCCGTGCGGCCTTCAGTGATCCACACGTTGCCATCCGGACCGCGCCCTACCGCGTTCGGTTCACCCATCGGGTGGATGGCAACCCGTGGAGTCGGCGCCGACGAACCAGACGCTATCCGGGTCGCGCCACGGACCCGCCGTGATGTCGGTCGAGGTAAATGCGGCTCCAGGTACCTGGAACAACGTGATCTGGTGCTGACTGAACGGCGAGATCCGTCCGATGATGTTCGACGTCCCGACGGGAGCTCACCGACGACGAAGTGCGAGCACTCACGGCCCTCGAGGACGAGGCATCGGCGACGATCGACAGCTTGCCTGCCCAGATGGTCAAAGCCCTCCAGCGTCGCCGCGCCGCCAACACCGAGCAGCTTTAAGCCGATGGTGCCGCGGCCTGCGCACAGCCGTTGTGGACATTTTCGCGCCACCGAATAGACCGACCCTTCTGGGAGCACCTGCTGTCGCAAAGCCTCTGGTCGCCTGCCGACGAACGCGCGCTACCATGAGCGGAAACCCGCGGCACGCGGGTCAGACGGGAGGCGGATGGATCGGGCACTTCGCACGCCGCGTCGGCCGATAAGGGACGACTGATGCCGCGTTCGCTCGTTCTGGCGAACGGCTCGCTGCTGGTAAATTTCGACGAGACATACCAGTTGCGGGATGTCTACTACCCGCACATCGCCGCCGAGAATCACACGCTCAACGGCACCAGCCGGCTCGGGGTCTGGATCGATGGCAACTTCAGCTGGCTGAGCGATTGGCCGCTCGACCTCCGCTACGAACCCGACTCGCTGACCACCGACGTGCGCGGCAGCCGACCGGATCTGGGCGTCGAGATCCAGATCCACGACGCCATCGACGTCGACTCCAACGTGCTGATCCGCCAGATCGTCCTGCGCAATCTCAGCGCTGAGGATCGCCGCGTCCGCCTGTTCGTCCACTTCGATCCATACATCGGCGAGACGGCGTTCGGCAATGCGGCGTACTTCGACGCGGGCCGACGTACGATCGTCTGCCACAAAGGGCGGCGGTTTTTTCTGCTGGGCAGTGCCCCGCTCCCCGCGCAGTATGCGGTTGGGCGGAAAGGAGCCAACCTGGAAGGCGTGTGGCGCGACGCCGAAGACGGTGCGTTATCCAACAACGCGACGTCGACGGGCGCCGTCGACGCGATCCTGCTCGTCGAGCTCGACCTGCCGGCCTCGGGATCCGCGACAGCCCATACGTGGCTCGCGGTGGGCGAAGGACCAGAAGAGGTTCAGCGCCTCGACGCTCTGGTCCGAGTTGGACCCAGCGCCCTGCTCCAGCGCACGCGACGCTACTGGTGCTACTGGCTGCGCAAGGCCCGCGCCGACTTCGGCGACCTGTCGCCAGCCGTCGCCGCGTTGTACCGCCGCAGCCTGCTGCTGGTGCGTGCCCACCAGGCCGACAACGGCGCCATCATCGCCGCCGTCGACAGCGACATCCTGAGTTATGGGCAAGACACGTACGGATACGTCTGGCCCCGAGACGCGGCGATTGTGGCCAACGTCCTCGACCTGGCGGGTTACAGCGAGGTCGCGCATCGCTTCTTCGAGTTCCTGCCGCTGTTGATCCCGGACGAGCGGACGAACGACCCATTTGGTGGCGTCATGCGCCATCGCTACTCGCCCACAGGTGGCCACGCGCCATCCTGGCACCCTCGCGTCAACGGCGAAGTGATGCAGCTGCCGATCCAAGAGGACGAGACAGCGCTCGTCCTGCACGCGCTTTGTGCGCATCTCGACCGAGTCGGCGATCACGAGCTCGCCCGCATGCTGTACTACCGCTTCGTCCGCCCGGCCGGAGACTTCTTGCTCGTCTATCGCGATGTCGAGTCCGGCCTGCCTCGACCGTCGTTCGACCTGTGGGAGGAGACCCACGCCGTCTCGCTGTTCACCTGCGCCAGCATCTGGGCGGGGCTCGACGCGGTCGCCCGGCTGGCCGACCAGCTCGGCGACGACGATGCCGCGGCGCAGTACCGTCAGGGTGCAGCGGAAGTGCGCGCCGCGGTCGAAGCGCAGCTGTTCGATGCACAGCGGGGCCGCTTCGCGGCTTTTGGTCGACCGCGCGAGGACGGGTCGCTGGAACTCGACCCGGTCGTCGATTCGAGCATGGCCGCGATCTTCGTCTATGGCCTACTGCCGGCCAACGACGCGCGCGTCTCGGCGACCATGGCGGCTGTGCATCGCGATCTCACGAACGCGGCGCCGGTCGGCGGTCTCGCCCGGCACGGCAACGACATCTACCAGCACCTCCACGGGCGCTTCAGCGAGTACCACGGCAATACGTGGTTCGTCAGCACTCTGTGGTACGCGGACTGGTTGACGGCGGTCGGCCGCCGTGAAGAGGCCCGAGCGATTCTCGAGTGGTGCGCGGCGCGGGCACTACCGAGCGGCGTCCTGGCGGAGCAGCTGCACCCGCACACGGGGGCCGCACTGTCGGTATCGCCGTTGACGTGGAGCCATGCGGCGTTTGTCGCGAGTGTGGAGCGGTACTTGAAGTAGGGTTGTCAAAGCCGCGCAAGAGTGTGTCGATCACGCTTGCCGCTCTCCTTGCCGCGAATGCGCGCGATGTCCGCACGCGACGATCGCGAGTACCTCGGGCGCGGCGTGAGACCGCGCCTCCGGCGGGGCGACCTGGACAAACGCCTCGACGAGCTTACTCGTGCCCGGTGCGGTCCACCAGTTGGAGCTGGTCGGCGTGCTCGAGCAGCATCAGCCCGTGCGGCGGCGAGGCGGAGAAACAAGCCGAACCACTATTCGCGGTCACAATGGCGCCGCTCCAGCCTGCTACCCAGGCGAAAGCTACTCCTTCACGTACTCCTCCTCCTGGTAGTACTCCTGGCCGAGATGCGTAATCTGCTCCTCGCCCACGAGCCAGCGCAGGGTGTTCTTGAGTTTGGTTTGTTGGATGAAGAGGTCGTTTTCGGGGTACACGGTGGGAGCGTGTTGCGGGCTCTTGAAGTAGAACGAGAGCCACTCCTGGATGCCCTTCAGTCCGGCGCGCTGCGCCAGGTCCAGGAACAGCACCAGGTCCAGGACAATCGGCGCGGCGAGGATGGAGTCGCGACACAGGAAGTCGACTTTGATCTGCATCGGGTAGCCCAGCCAGCCAAAGAGGTCGATGTTGTCCCAGCCCTCCTTGTTGTCGCCGCGGGGCGGGTAGTAGTTGATGCGCACCTTGTGGTACAAGTCGCCGTACAGGTCGGGGTAGAGGTCGGGCTGCAGGATGTGCTCCAGGACGCCGAGCTTCGACTCTTCCTTCGTCTTGAAGTTCTCCGGCTCGTCGAGGACCTCGCCGTCGCGGTTGCCCAGGATGTTCGTGGAATACCAGCCGTTGAGCCCAAGCATGCGCGCCTTGAACATCGGCGCCAGCGCGGTCTTGAGCAGCGTCTGACCGGTCTTGAAGTCCTTGCCGCAGATCGGCAGGCCGTGGTCGTTCGCCAGCTCGACCAGCGCGGGGATATCGACGGTCAGGTTGGGCGCGCCGTTGGCAACGGGCACGTTCTCCATGAGCGCGGCATAGCCATAGAGCATCGACGGCGCGATCTTCTCGTCGCTCCCCTCGATCGCCGCCTCGAAGGCTTCGAGGCTCAGGTGCGGCGGCTCCACTTCCATGAAGATCTCGGTCGATGCCGCCCAGATCATGACCAGGCGCTCGCAGCCGTGCTTGGCCTTGAAGTCGCGGATGTCTTGACGGACCTGCTCGACGAGTTCCCACTTCGAGGCGGCCT
>JAFAWJ010000308.1 GCA_019242065.1 Chloroflexota bacterium | reverse complement strand
GCGGACAGCACGCGAACTCCTGCGCGTCACCCGCCCTGGTGGTCGCATTGGACTCGCCAACTGGACCCCGGACGGCTGGATCGGCGAGATGCTGAGAGTGGTCGGCCGTTACATGCCGCCGCCACCGGGTGTGGCCCCATCAACGCGCTGGGGCACCGAGGAAGGTGTACGTCAACTCCTTGGAGGTGCAACCACATCGTTGCAGGCCAAGCGACAGTTTTCGTGTGGCACTTTACGTCCGCGGACCAGTACATCCATCTCTTTCGCAACTACTACGGGCCGACGGTGAAGGCATTCGAGGCGCTTGATGCCACAGGTAGGGCAGCGCTCACCGAAGAATTGGTCGAGGCCCTGGCAAAGTATGCCAGGCCGGCTGACGGCACGCTGCTGGTGCCTGCGGAGTACCTCGAGGTCGTGGCCACGCGAGCGTGAACCCAGTTCAACGATTCAACAGAGTAGAAGGACCTGAATCATGCACGTCAGACATGCAATACCGCTGGTTGTCGCACTGCTCGCAATCCTGGTGACGGTGCTTCCTTCGGCTGCTAGCAGCGACACCATCGCCGACGCGCGGAGTGCAACCGCAATGTACAACGATCCCACGGCGGCGCTCGCGGGAGGCTACGAACTCCTGACCGATGCTGCCGGCCTGGCTTGTATCGCGCAGCCTGGGGCCGGGGCGATGGGTGTCCACTTCGTCAAGGGCGCCTTACTCCAGACTGGCACGCTCGATCCCGCGCGACCCCAGGCCCTGGTCTACGAAGTCCAGCCAGACGGGCAGATGCGTCTCGTCGCGCTCGAATACGTCGTGCTACAGGCAACATGGGACGCCAGCCACAACGATCCACCGATGCTGTTCGGTGAGAAGTTCATGCTGACGCCAGCTGGCAATCGATTCGGGCTGCCGGCGTTCTACTCGCTGCATGCCTGGGTGTGGAAGCACAATCCAACCGGCACGTTCCAACCTTGGAACCCACAGGTTCGATGTGGCGACGTGGAGCGTGCCGAGCAAACGGTGGCCGCCGGTGCCGACGTGGACGCTCCAATTGCGATGGAGGGCATGTGAGCCGTTCGGATCTGGATGCCGTGGTCGTTGGGTCGCGTGCCGCCGTTGAAGACCGAGCGCCGGCGGCGCTCGGTCCTGGGGGACGGCTATGTGTTGTCGACCGCTTTCCGTCACCGGCAGGGCTCGAGCTGCGCACCTTTCTGGCACGCAACGGCCTGACGTTTGAGTGGGTTGACCTCGATGCCGACCCACTGGCCCGCTTTTTCCTCGGGGCCGCCGAAGCCCCTGGTGACGAGCTGGAGGCCAGACTTGGGGGCCTTCGTCTTCCGGTCCTGCTGCTGCCTGACGGCCGTCGGCTGGAGGCCCCGACGCACCTTGAGGCCGCCCGCGCACTCGGGCTTCCGACCTGGCCGACCCAACTGGAGTACGACCTGGCCATCGTTGGCGGCGGCCCGGCGGGCCTCACGGCCGCGGTGTACGCCGCGTCGGAGGGGCTGCGAACGGTCGTGCTGGAGCGCGAAGCGCCGGGTGGGCAGGCTGGGTCAAGTGCCCGCATCGAGAACTACCCGGGATTCCCAGATGGAATCACTGGCCAGGAGCTGACACAGCGCACCTACGAGCAGGCGCGGCGCTTCGGAGCCGAGTTCGTCCTGGTCAACGAGGTCACCGCCGCTGACCCGAACGCCCGCGCGCCCTTTCGCCTCGGTCTCCTCGACGGGTCGGAGCTGCGCTCGCAAGCCGTGCTCGTGGCGACGGGCGTCGCCTACCGGTTGCTCGACGCGCCCCGCGTGCACGAGTTCATCGGCCGCGGCATCTGCTATGGATCCCGCGTCATGGAGGTGTCGCTGTACCGCGGGGCTGACGTCTTCATCGTCGGCGCTGGGAATGCAGCGGGCCAGGCAGCGGTGTATGCGGCGAGGCATGCACGACATGTCACCTTGCTGGTCCGAGCCGAATCGCTGTCTCACAGCATGTCGCGCTACCTGGTCCGAGAGCTCGAGGCCGTGCCGAATCTGACGGTGCGATATCGCACCGAGGTAGCCTCAGCCGAGGGAAGCGAGCGGCTCGAGGCGCTGATCCTCCGCGACCTGCACACGGGCGCCGAGGTACGAGTGCCAGCCAATGGACTGGTCATTCTGATCGGCCAGAAGCCGTATACGGCTTGGGCAGATGGCCTCCTGGCGCGCGACGCGCAGGGATTCCTCCTGACAGGTCCCGACCTGACCAGCAGCGCCTGGCCGCTGAACCGCGCGCCACTCCTCTTGGAGACAAGCATACCGGGCGTATTCGCCGCCGGCGACGTACGGCATGGCACGCCCAAACGTGTCGCCTCGGCCGTCGGCGACGGCGCCCTGGCCGTGCAGCTCGTGCACCAATACCTGGCGTTGCACGCCGCGGCAGATGCGCGCTCCCTCAACGGCAGGGGCGTACCACTCGATGTAACTGCACTTGCCGGGCCCCTCAAACAGCTCGCGTCATAAAGCGCTACCGACGACTCAGGCATGTGAAGCAGCCCAGAGACGCGCTGGTGGCGCCGTGGTCAACTTGTGTTTGCCGTGAGGTTATTCACGACGGGGCTCGGGTCGATCTCCTTCTAACGGTGGAGGTATCGTCCTCCACAAGATCGAGCCATCGCACATCCAAGGCATGGTGCACGGGCGGTGAGGGTCAGCGACGCTAGTTGTGGACTGATGGCAACAACCACTCTTGCGACGCACGTCACCGCACCCACGCGATTCATTCAGGCCGGAGCAGAGACGTATGCCTATCGCCGCTTCGGATCGGGAACGGCCCTCCCATTGCTGTGTCTGCAGCACTTCACTGGGACACTCGACAACTGGGATCCAGCCATTACGGACGCGCTGGCATCAGGCCGAGAGGTCATTCTGTTTGATAACGCGGGTATCGGCCGATCTACTGGGACGGTTCCGGAGACCGTCGCCAGAATGGCTCAGCACGCGCTCGCCTTCATCGACGGCCTGGGATTGGAAAGCTGCGATGTGCTCGGGTTCTCGCTGGGAGGGATGATCGCGCAGCAGATAGCACTGGATCGACCGTCCGTTTTTCGGCGGATGATCCTGGTTGGAACCGCTCCGCGGGGCGGAGAGGACATCATGCACGTGGACAAACCCAGCCTGGCGCGATACTTCACCGATCCTCAACTCCAGGGATATCCGCTGCTGCAGAAGATCTTCTTTGCACCCAGCGTCACGAGCCAGTCGGCTGGTGCGGAATTTATCGCCAGGCTGGCGCTGCGCAAGGAGGACCGCGACCCCGCTTCAGGACCGCAGGTTGGGCGTGCTCAAATGGCCGCTTTTCGAGAGTGGGAGCATTTCACAGGACAACGCTTCGCGTACCTCGACCGGATCCAGCACCCGACTCTTGTAGTCAACGGCGTTCACGACGAGATGATCCCAGTTCGCAATTCGTACTGGCTCAGCGAGAACCTGCCCAATGCCATCCTGCTCGTGTATCCCGATTCTGGGCACGGCTCACTCTTCCAGTGGCGTGACTCATTCGCGCATCAGGCGACCGAGTTTCTTGGTTCGAAGTCTCCATTCGCGTGCGACTGAGCCTACCGGCGTCGACTTGAAACAGGCCGGTCGGAGTTGCCAGGGAGACGACCCTTATGCAGGGTGTCGGGCGAGTCACGCGTCGAGTCCTCTTCCATGCAGATCCGGCTGTCGATGCCCTCGGCCCCAGGTCGCGGAGTTGGCACAGCGTACCAGTGCAAGTCTCGCGCTCGACGCGCTCGACGATCGCTAGTCTGCTTCAACGCGGGACTTTTGCGCTTGCTGACGCCAGGCTCAGCGCTTTCTGACGAATGCTCGGAGAGCGCCGCGTGTAGAGTGCTCAAACGAGGCGGAGGAGAGGCTCCACCAGCGGGTGCGCCGGTGGCTCGTTATCCATCTCGTTATGAATCCGTACAGCACCATCAGGTGCTGTACGTCATCGGGGTACCACACTACGGACATCCGGCAGCTGGTCAGGTGCTCGCCGCTCCCACCCGTGAAAGTGGGAGAAGTCGCCCGCACTCCAGGCTTCGCGAAGCCCTGGTTTGCTGAGGTCCCAGTCTGGACGGATCTCGCGCGTGACTTCGCGCAAGTCGCGCCACAGATCGTAGACGGACGGTCGCCCCCAGTACCAGTAGCCGTTGTAGATGCTGTGGATGACGAGACCTGGTTTGAGCACCAGGGTGTGTGGGATCATCGGATCGTGGTCAGGGTCGGTGTACTCCTGGATGTCGAGATCCTTCTGAATGATCCGACCGGGATCCGAAAGGAATGCCCACTGGGCACCGACCGACGCGCGGAACTCCTGAAGCGTGTGATGGTCATCCGTCGCAATCGTGACCATCTGGGTGTAGGCGACCGCGACCTGCGACTGAAACGCCGCCAACTGGAGGTGATGCTGGTGCTCCTTCGGGCAAAAATGACCGCGCGAGAGCATCAGGACCATGGGGTCGCGGCCCTGCAGGTCGCTGAGCTTGCGAACGGTGCTGGTGTGATCCGGCAATACGTAGTCCGGGAATACGCCGCCGGGGACGATATCTGAACGCATGGCCACCTACCAATCTGATCGAGAGGCTGTGCTTTCGAGCAGGCGATTTCACCCGAAACGCTGCACGGCGCACTGCTGAGCGCGAAGCAGGCGTGGCAGGCTCCTCGCGCCCATGGCAACTCGCCTCAATCAATGCTTGTGCGCTGCTACTCCGTGAAGATGTCCTCAGGCAGGAACGCCGACACAAGCATGTTCGGCACATCCACCAGCTGGCTGATCTTCAGGTCGACCGCGACACTGCAGATGGTGTAGCCCTGCTGTCGGCTCCATCCCCGCTCTTCGAGGTGGTCGATCATGTTGAGCAAGGCGTTGCGTGTCGCGAGCGAAACATCCTCGGAGTGATCGACTCCGTCGCGCGTGACCGAGATGCCAGTCGTCGCGTAGAACCGACGCGGCGCCGCAAACTCAGGCTGCACAAAGTAATCCTGCCGGTAGAACCGCGGAAAACGAATGCCCTTGCGCGCCGCTTCGCCTTTCAACACCTTGAAGCGTACGTGCAGCGTGCAATTCATTTCGATGGCGGTGCCGCAGGTCTCACAGTCGCCCTGCGCGTAGTGCGCGTCGCCAGCGGAGAACAGTCCACCCGGAGTATCCACAGGCAACAGCAGATGTGCACCCTTGCTGAGCTGTTTGATATCGATGTTGCCGCCTGTCTCACGGGGAGGCACGGTGCGCAGTCCATGCGGAGCAATGCGAGGGTCGCTGGGCACCGCACCCGAGGAATTCGGTGGCAGAACGTACCCGCCGCGGTCGAGCAGCGCCTGTTCGCGGGCGGTGATGCGTGCAAGCGCCTCGTGTCCTGGAGCCAGGCCGATGGTACCCATGAATGGTGCGCCGGGGATGCGCACTCCAGGCAGGTCCTTCGATGTGGCCCATCCGTCGACGATGTCCCAGTCGACCTTGAAGGGCTCGGGGAACACGTCGCGCAGGTAACCGAAGCCCGGCACCTGCGCCGTATAGCCGTAGGTGTCGGGTTCGATGTCGACAATCTCGACGTCCAGCAGGTCACCCGGTTCGGCGCCGTTGATGTAGACGGGTCCGGTGATCGGGTGCAGGACATCTAGATTGGCGTCGCGCACGACCTCCAGCGACACTCGACGTGGGAACTGCCCGTCGAAGGCGTCTCGCGTTTCGAGAATCACCTCTTCGCCCGCATCGCACGAGATGAGGGGCGGGATGTCGGGGTGCCACCTGTTGTGTCCGGTGCTCGGCTGTTGGCCGAGCGTCCTGGTCCGATCGATGCGGACCTCCAGCCTTGATTGCATCGTTGTCATCGAATCTCTCCATGACTAAGGGCGGCGAACGCGAGGCTTGTCGCGGTGCCGTAGACGAGGTGGGCGGACAGGTCGTCGCCAAGCGTCCGCGCGTCGTACTCCCAGATCGGCTTATACACGTTCGCCACCGGGAGAATCACGTAACTGGTGAGCCACGCCAGAGGGCCCAGTCCGAGCGCACGCAGCCACTGGTAGCTCGACGGCCGATT
>JAFAWJ010000120.1 GCA_019242065.1 Chloroflexota bacterium | reverse complement strand
CAGATTGACGTCGATCGACGCAATCGAGTCGCTCGCAAAGTCGGCATGCGTGCTCACGTTCACCGTTCGGCGCTGAAAGAAGGGATTATCCAGGTCGGCGTGGACGACGAATTGATCGAGGCTAGCGTTCCCTGGCGAGACAGCATTGAGCAAGCTGGCCAGGTGTCCCTGCGGATCGATCGTCCGTTGCACGGTCGTGCGTTCAGTGACATCAAAGTTGAGGGACTTCTGATCGGCCCGCGTCAGATCGACGCTCTTGTACGTGAACCCCGCCATCCCCGCCACTCCGCCGGCAACGGCCATATCGCTGATGTTCCGAAACGCTTGCACACCCTTGTCCCAGTCATCCGATTTGTTCGGGTCCGGCGGCGGTAGGCTCGACTCGAAGAAGTTGGTCTTCACCAGCTCGTAGCACTCTGCGACCGCGCGGTCGCGGTCGGACGCGGTCGCCGTCCCCAGATCGGCGTCCGTGGTGAACGTCGACTCGTCGATACTGATCACTTTATCCTCGATGAGCTTGTCTACGCTTTTCTCGATGTCACTGGAGAAGAACACGAAGCCACCAGCGTACTG
Source organism: Chloroflexota bacterium (assembly GCA_019242065.1). The sequence goes on along the minus strand of JAFAWJ010000120.1, from coordinate 1,470 downwards.
TTGATCCAGGTACGTCTGGACGCGGTGCCAGTCGGCGGTGATACGAACCTTGAATGCAGGCCGCAACCCAAGAAAGCTGAGCGAATAGATCACGGCGACGGGCATCATCTGTCGGTTGAGAGCCGCGTCCAGAATGGTGACACCATCCTGGTCGAGCTGAACCGAAACGCGGCCTGGTTGTCTCCGTACAGTGCGGGCTTGCCTGCGTTTTGCACCTTGACGACGAACCTCGGCGCGCCGCTCGGCGCGGACGCGCGCGACGAGAGTGGTCGGCGCCGTCTGGGTGATGGGCGTGATTGTCATGGGATGCCGGTCCCCCTGCTAGTTAGTTAGTCGCGTCTCAAGGTGCGTACCAATGCTAACGGCACCAGGCCGGGGCACGGTTGCGGGTCGCTGTTGGCAGGTCAACCGGAGAGCGTGACCGCACGTGCGGTGGTCAGGCGGAGAAGCTTCCCAAGGGAGATAACACGAGATCTGAACGACGCCCGCTGATCAAAGGAGAAATACGGCGCCGCGTCGTGCGTTACGCTTGAGCGTCGGGTGCTGGACCTGAGTCAGCTGTCGTCGCCGCCGCCATCTGACGCGGGGCACTCCAGCTTGAGGAAGGGCACCGGCGGCGCGTTCTGCTGGAGCTGGTACCCGAACACGTACTCACAATCTTTGTCGTTCGACGGCGGTGGCGGCACCTGAATTGGCGGCGGTGGTGGCGGAGGTGGCGGCGCGGTGCTCGCGTACGTGGGCACCGTTGCCGAAGCAAGGAGTCCGCCAACGGCGATCAGTGCGGCGACCGGCCGCGTGTACTTCGTGGATCGAAACATGGTGACCTCGGAAATGGAGTGGTAACCGTGAGTACGTCGCGTGTCAGGATGCGGATCATTGGTGGTGGGCCACTTGAACGGACGTGCGCCGACGTGGGCTGGCCGGTCGGCCGCATCGGATGTCCGAGCCAGAGCACGACGTGCAGGCCTTCGCCTGTACGCAATTCAACGAGGGTCCCGTATCAACTATTTCTGAGGCCGGGCTGCTATTCAACCTCGACGCGCTCTCCGGAGAGCGGCACTCGAGTGGTCTGGTTCTCCGCGTCGCCGATGTGAGAACGACCCAGGCTGTGAAGTGCTTTCGTCACGCTGTTGCAGATGCGCACTCGCGCATGAGCGGTCGCGGGTGCCATGCGACGGGGCGCCGCTCACTCCCGTCTGGATGCTCCTGCACCTGCCGCGCCACGGCGCCGACGAGCGATCTCCGTTCGGCAGGGCGCAGTCACGGGCTGCCTGCGGCAATAACGCACTGGCGGAACAACGGAGTCGCGTCCAGCGCCGGTGCGTCAGCCAGGCACCCCAATATGCCGACGAGCAAGATGGATCGCGGGGCGATGGCGTTCGCCAGATGCGCCGCGCACCCCTCGGTCGTAGCATGGCAGCATCCCTGGTGGGTGGTGGAGGGAAGCGAGCATGAACATTGGGCTTCCTC
>JAFAWJ010000802.1 GCA_019242065.1 Chloroflexota bacterium | reverse complement strand
ATTGCCAGGGGGCACGGTGCCAACGCTGGGTGAGCAGCTCGCGACCCGCATCCGCGGCTGGCAGAGCTTGCGCGACGCACCGACTGAGGGGCTCGACGAGTGGTCGCGACGACACCTCGAGAAGCTCGCCGACCTGGAGGCGCTCGCACCCGAAGCAGCCGTGGGCGACACGCTCCTGCACTTCGATATCCGCGCCGACAACATCCTGATCGGACCCGATGGACGAGTGTGGTTCTTCGACTGGCCACACGCCTGTGTTGGCGCCCCCTGGTTCGACGTTCTTGCTCTGGCGCCCAGCGTGACGATGCAAGGCGGCCCGCCGCCCGAGCAGGTGCTTGCGCGCTACGGACGAACGCCCGATGCGGATTCGGCCGACGTGACCGCGTGCATCGCGACCGTTGCGGGCTTCTTTACGCGAACCGCGCTCGAACCGCCGCCACCGGGTCTGCCGACCGTGCGCGCGTTTCAAATGGCGCAGGGAGTCGTCGCGCGCGAGTGGCTCGCGCAGCGCACCAACTGGGCGTGAAAGTCGAGCAAGCTGGTTCAGGCAAGGTCGTTTCGTCGTGCTCTTCGTAAGCCACCGGCAAGCCTGATCGCACTCGGCCCAGTACTTCGGACTTCTCTAGCTGCTGTCACCCCCCACGTTGCTCACGGCCACCACCAGGTTCACGATTCGGCGATCCTCCCGCAAAAGTCCGCAAATACGCCTGGAGGTCCGCGAGCTGCGCGTCACTGATGCGATCAGTGCCGTAGGCTGGCATGCCCGGCCTTCCGCGTCGAATCGCTCCGGTCTCGCCCGCACCGCGCAGCGCCAGGTTGCCTGGAGCATCGCCCACCGCTCCGTGGCACGATTGACAGCCCTCGGCAAAGTACACAGAAGCACCACGTTGCACCGCGTCGCCGTTTGGATCGGCGGCCTCGAGCTGGGCGAAGGTCGGGCTCGGGACGCTCGCAGCGGCTGGCTGACCATTCTGGAGCGAGCGCATGTACGCAACAATGTTCCAGATGTCCTGATCGGAGTACTGGTCGCCGAAGCCCGGCATCGCCGTGAAGCTGAGTCCGTTTTTCGTGATCCAGAACAACTCAGCATCACTCTTCTCCACGACGTCGTGACTCGTTAGATTTGTGGCGGGTGGGTACGTGGCCACGCCAAAGGCGCCAGTTCCGTCGCCCGTACTACCGTGACATACAGCACATGATCCGGTGAACGCATCGCGGCCAGCAGCAACAGCACGCGGATTATTCGCGACCGGGTTGGATGCGTTGCCAGCCATGACGCGCGCCGCCACACCAATCGCAAAGTGGCCGTATTGCTGCTCGAGCGGCAGGTCCTGTCGGTGCAGCAGCAGGAGCGGTGCTCCGATGATGGCAACAATCCCGAGTACGACCGCCCCACCGGCCAGTGCAGCGACGATCATGAGTCGCAACGGGGCGGCGGGTCCCCTCCTGGTCGGAGCTTGCTCGGCAGTCGGAACTGTCATATCAGAATCACCTTGATTTCAGGAATGCCCGCCTCCACTCGCGCAGGCGTGAAGGTCAAACTGTCGATCATGCAGAAAACAGGCCGAGCACGAGTGCTCGGGCTGCCTTACGAATCTTTGTGTGCGACGACAACGGGTACGGCGCGACGCGTGGCACTTGCCGAGCAGGATGCCCCTCCAGCGGGGTCGTCAGCCGCGGACGCCGCTGCATCCAGCGTCGCACGGCCAGCCAGACGTTGGCTGCCAGCACGCCCAGCAGCAGATAGACCTGACCTGCTCCGAGAAGCTGACAGACCACGGCCACCACGCCGGCAATGACGCCGTACCACACCTGGTCGACCAGTCGATTCGGCGAGGTGGGCGGGTCGGTCAGCATGAAGAACGCGAGGAACAGCGCCGATTGCACGAACGGCGTGCGGAACATCTCCGTGACGCTCGCAGCATTCAACAGCGATACTGCGGCGAATGCGGCAAAGTACGTTGCCAGAAACGCGAGCACCAGGCCAAACTTGTTCAGACGGTCGACGATGAACACGCCGCAGGCGACGAGCACCAGCGCGAACACACCCGGTGCATCACCTAGCGCTCCCCACCAGCTCTGACCACTACTGAAGAACAGCGCGCTTCCCAGCAGCGCCAGCGCGGCTGGATTGAAAATATGCTCACGTTGGGTAGCGAAGACGCGCTTGCTGATGCTGGCAAATGCGGCCACCCAGGCGACCACCAACCATGGCTCTTGCGCTCCAAGAATAAAAGCGACGATGAGCCCGCTGAGCAAGGCGCTGGTCGGCGTGATCCAGCGGTGGGTATACCAGTACCCAAGGAGCACATCCAGGACACAGGCGGCTAGCACCGCGACCAGCACATGCGGCAACACCGCGAGACCGCCATCGAACGGCGCGGCGATCAACAGCAGCAATCCGAAGATACACAACAACTGACCTTTGGGCGTACGCAGGAACAACGGCAGCTTTGGAGCGTCGTCACCGCGACGCGTGGTCGATTGCCAATCGGAGTTATTCGCTGTGAGCACGCGCGGCTGATATTGACGCATGCTCAGGCCTGTGCTTTCTGGAGCGCTTGCTGGACCGCGCCGCGGAAGGCGAGGGAGCTGTAGGTCGCGCCGCTGACGATGTCTATCTGCGAGCTCTGACGTGAAACTACCTGGCCCGGCAGGCTGGCGATATCGCGCGTCGGGTATTCGGTCGACGCGCCGGTGATGTTCACGCTCGCGATTCGTCCAGACTGGACAGACAGCGACACCTGAACATTCCCGCGCCGGCTAGTACCGACACCATTATAGGTGCCATCTTTCAGGGTCGCGCTGGGCTGCGTCGCTGAGGACGTTCCAGTTGCGGATGTTGCGCTCGTGCTGCCCTGGCGTGTCGTGGATGGTGGCGAGGGGTTGGTTGTGGTGACCGCGGGTGGCTGGATCGCCGCCGGTGAAGTAGCCACCGTCGGAGCGACGGTGTCAGGTGCGCCGAGTGAGGCGTCGGCGGTCTGGGTGTGGATATAGCCGACCGCGTACACGGCGGTGATCGCCGAAGCTGCCACAGAGACAACACCGCGACTCAGTCGATTGCTCGCCATCTTGTTCCAAAGCGTAGTCAGGCCAGTTTGGATCAAGTTTGGAGAGGCGTTAAAGAGCTGTCAACGACCCATTACCGACTTGATGGGATGCCCTGGTCAGGCTCTTGTGCAGGCTCAGGATCCGTGCCAACCAGCGGCACGCAAATCGTCACCCGCGTTCCCGACTCACGGCCACTGGCGATCTCGATGCTCCCGCCATGCGCTTCGACCAGCATGCGTGCAATGGCTAAGCCGAGCCCGGCACCGCCGGTGCTCCGTGCGCGCGAGGGATCCACGCGGTGAAAGCGATCGAACACACGCGCCAGATGGTCCTCGGGAATACCTTCACCCGTGTCCTCGATCACCAGAAAGCCGGCAGCGGTGCGCTGGTACACCGTGATGGTGATGGTTCCGCCGGGCGGCGTATGATTCAACGCGTTGTCGAGCACGGCAAGGCCGACCTGCTGCAGCCGGTCTGGATCGCCTTCGATCAGCACCGCTGCTTCCGGCGAATGCACCTCCAGACGAATGCTGCGGGCCTCCGCGAGCACGGACACTCGCTGTGCCAGATCGCGCGCCAGTGCGCCAAGCTCGAGTCGCCCCAACGCCAGCGTCAACTCCCCACGATCGGAGCGAGCGAGCGTGAGCAGGTCACGCGTCAAGCGCTCCATACGGCTGATCTCCTCCCGGATCTCGTACACCAGACCCGGACTGGGTTGCCTGGGGTCGCTGGCAAGCAAGTCCGCCGCCGAGTGGAGGATGGTGAGGGGCGTGCGGAGCTCGTGCGATGCGTCCGCGACAAACTCCTGCTGACGTTGAAATGCCCGGTTGATAGGCACCAGTGCCCGCGCCGCCAGAAACCAGGCTCCAGCGAAAGAGAACAACAACCCAAGGGCGCCGCATACGCCCAGCGTGAGCATCAGCTGTTGCGCCGCCGCGTACTCCGGCGCCAGGCTCTGGCCCACGATCAACGTCAGGTGGTCACCGTTGGGCTCTATAACAGGTTGGGCGTACAGGCGTACTGCATCTCCACTGATCGTGGTGGTGACGAATGTGGGCGCCTCACTTGTCAGCAGCTGTGCAGGCAGCACCTGGACGTCGAGCTGTTGCGGATTGGCGACGACGCTCCCGTCAGGGGCAAGCACCACGTACAGAACGCCAGCTCGATAGCCGTCTCGCTGAAGGTCGACGGTGCCCCCGCTCTCGAGCAACTCCATCCTCGCCGACTGACTGGCTGACTCGAGCTGCGCGTCCAGCGTCACCATGAGCGTCCGGCTCAGACTCAAATACAACACGACGCCGATCACCAGCAGAACCACCCCGAGCACCAGGATGGACCACCCGACCATCCGCCACCTGAGACCACCAAATATGGCCGTCATCCATCAATCATGTAGCCAACGCCGCGGACGGTGCGTATCAGCGGGCGCGCCGTATCGCGATCGATCTTGGCGCGCAGGTAGTGCATGTACAGCTCGACCGCTTTAGAGCCGGCATTCGTCTCGTTGCGCCAGACATTCCGGAAGATCTGCTCGCGGCTGATGACCTGTCCGGAATGCCGCATCAGAAATTCGAGCAGGTCGAACTCCTGAGGCGTCAGCTCGATCAGGCGCCCGTCGCGTTGCACCTCGTGGCGTGCGGTGTCGAGCACTACGTCAGCGACGCGCAGGGGCCCCTCGGGTACGCCGCCGCGCCTGGCAAGCGCACGCACGCGCGCCAGCAGTTCCTCGGTGGCAAATGGCTTGGTCAGGTAATCGTCTGCCCCGGCATCGAGTCCGCTCACGCGGTCCTCAACGGCATCTCGCGCGGTCAACATCAAGATCGGCGTCTGGACCTTCCGTCGACGCAACTCGCGGCTGACCGAGAAGCCATCGAGCGCGGGTAACAGCACGTCGAGCAAGATGAGATCGTACTCCCTGGTCGTTGCGTCCTCGAGCGCCACTGCGCCGTCGGCGGCAATGTCCGCGCAGTGGCCCGCGGACAGCAATGCGCGCCCGATGCTTTGAGCGATCCGAGCATCGTCTTCGACAATCAGGATGTTCACTTCGTTATAGCGCGGAGGGCCAGATCCAGAACGTGATCACTCGCGATCCGCGCCAATAGCATTCAGAAGCCCGACGAGTAGGGTCGGATCAACGCGATCGAGCCGCGCATGACTGACTTCCTCGGGCAGCAAGGCATTGCTACTTCGTCCCAGGGCGTATGCCGCCTCCAACGTCGAGCGCCGAACGTCGTATCTTTTCGTCCCCCGCAGGACGGCCACGTCTGTCGAAACGCTGACCACGTAAAACGTGCGGAGGCCCGAGGCGGCGCGCACGAGCGAGCCCCGAAGGGCTCGCACACGCTCCCAGAGTTCGTCGTTGCTCACATTCTGTTCCGCTGCACTCACAGCCTACGCCCGAAAACTTGGCTTTCGCTTCGAGAGTGGATAACTGGCTGTTAAAGGTTCGCATATCGAATCTGGGCACAGGAACCCGCGGATGGCTTTGACATACTTTTGACACCTTTCAAAACGATCACCAAGCGTCCACGGCCTACCCTGGCGGCACATGCCTCGCAACCATCTGAGTCGGCGACTCGTGACGCTCGCGGCGTCGGCAATCACGGCCGTCTACGTCGCGGGGTGCGTCCATACCGAGTCCGCCGATTCGCTGCTGGCGACTTCGAGTTCGGCAGACATGAGTGGTGCTTCTTACCCCCACCGCATCGCTACCGACTGTTAGGCTGGCCCAGACGCCGCTACCGGCCCCGGCTGCGGCGATCACACCAACCGGTAGCAACGCACATGAAACTGATCGTGACCAGCCGTGCGGCGCTGCGCCTGCGGCGCTGGGAATACGAATTTCAGCTGACACCGCTCGCGTTGCCGGATCCCTGTCTCGCCCAATCCTGCGAGACACTCGAGCGGGTGCCCAGCGTCGCGCCTATTCGTCGAACGTGGGCGGGCGCGGCGGCCCGGTTTCAGCATTACTGATCAGAACTCCGGAGCCATTGCTCAGATCTGCGTGCGGCTGGACGGTCTACCACTGGCACTCGAGCTCGCCGCGGTCGGCGT
>JAFAWJ010000748.1 GCA_019242065.1 Chloroflexota bacterium | reverse complement strand
TGGCGTCGTCTTCGAGCACCAGGCCAGGATCGATTTGCCCGACCAGCTCCGGGGTTCCGCCGCCGGGTGTGCCCAGCACAGGCGTGCCGCACGCCATGCCTTCCAGGATCGCCAGCGACAGGTTTTCGAACGCGCTGCTACACACCTGCAGGTCGGCGGCCTGCATGAACGCGCGCAGCCGCGGGCGGTCGCAGTACCCGGCCAGTTGAACCTGATCCTGCATGCCGTACGTGGCGATGAGATGCTCGAGGTTGCGACGTTCGGGTCCGCCGCCGGCGATGACCAGGCGCGCGCGGAGGCCTCGCGCGCAGGCGACCGCGAAGGCGGTCACCAGTCGATCGAACTGCTTGACGCCGGCCAGCCGCCCGACGCCGATGACCAGCGGCTCATCCGTCTCGAGCCCGATGGCCGCGCGGGCCGCGGATCGGTCGGCAGGTGGTTGGAAAAAGTCGGTTTCTACGCCCGTCGGGATGACCCGCACGCGGTCGACCGCCGCGGGCAGACGCGAACGGATCTGGATCGCCGAGAACTCGCTGACGGCCACGATCCGCGCGCTCAGCGCGAACACTCGCCGCTCCACGGCGGCCATGTAGCGGTCCATCACCTGGCGTACCAGTCGGCGGGCGTGGACCCACTCCGAATAAAACTCCGAGTGGTACAGGAACACCAGCGGCGTGCTCGGGACGACCCTGGCCCAGCCAAGCGCCAGTGCGGCGTCATACGAGCCTGCCATCGCCACGTCATGGCGGGCGACTCGTCGCGCGGCGGCCGTCGCGCTCAGCAGGTTGGTCACGTGGCTGACCGCCGGGTGAGGACGCCAGATCGGATACAGCTGATAGCTGATGCCAGTCAGCGGCGGAAAGTGCGCATGCAGGCGCGGCGTCGCCACGGTCACGCGGTGACCGCGCGCACCCAGTCGCCGGATCGTCTCGTACGGGTAGCGGTTGCCGCCCAGGTCCTCGGGCAAGAACAGGTTGCGCGCGAACAGGATCGATTCAGGCGTGGACGACATACCGCAACCTGCCCATTACACCTGGCCCGGCCAGCGCACGGGCAACCGCACCACAGAAACGCGGATCGACCACCTGCGGCGGCCAGGTCGCCAGCGCCCGCACGAGCCACGGCCACACGCGCTCGCGGCGCCCATTGGCGTACGCATTCAGCGCGATCGTCACGTACATGCATGCACGAATGAAGGCTTCCCGTCCTCGCGCTCGCGCGGCGACGACCGGATCCTCGAGCGTGTGCCGCACCGCGGACAGCATCGCCCGCTCCATGTAGCTCGGGTCCGCGGACATGTTCCGATCGTGCACCCGAATACAGGTCGCGGTCTGATCGACGAACCCCACCGGCCAGCGGGCGGCGAGCCGCATCCACAGCTCCCAGTCCGCCGTGCCCGACAGGTTGCGGTCCTCCACGAAGCCACCGCAGGCGCGGAAGGCGGCGGCGCGCACGGCCACGCTGCTCATCGGCATGAACGCTTCGCGCGCCAGCGACCAGAACACGTCGCCCTGGGGCGTCTCCAGACGCCGCTCGCCGATCAGCTGGTCGAACGGATCGACGTTGCGGCCCCGTGAGTAGACCAGGGCGGGCAGGTCGGGCTGCTCGAAGCGCGCCAGGTCGCCAGCCAGCTTACCGGGCAGCCAGTAGTCGTCCGAGTCGAGGAAGGCCAGGAACGTGCCATGCGCACAGGCGGCGCCCGCGTTGCGGGCCGCGCCTTCGCGCCGGTTCGGCTGGCGGATATACACGATCCGCTCACCAAAACCGGCAGCAACCTGGGGCGTCGCGTCCGTCGACTCGTCGTCGACGACGATGACCTGGGTGGGCACGCCGTCGGGCAGCGCCTGGTCGAGGGCGCTCTGTACGGCGTGCGCCAGATAGCCGGCGCGGTTATAGGTGGGGATAATGGCACTGAACAGCGGGTGCTGAGTTCTCACCAGGCGACCGCGACCAGGGCGTGCGCACCGTCGGTGCGATCGAGGTCGAAGCAATAGTCGGTTTCACCGGGATAGAACGGACGCCCGCTGGTGGCCAGCGCCAGCCGGTTCTTGAGGCCAAACGGCAAGCGGACCAGCAGCTTCCAGACCAGGGCCGACGGGTTGTTCTGCGAATCAATCATCAGGAACGGCACGTAGCGGTAGCTCGACGTGGGCCGTTGCCCGAAGAGCTGCACGTGCGCGAAGCAGGGAGCGAGTACGTCGCGCAGCTCGTCGGCGGTGAACTCCTGGATGTGAAACTGATTCGCGGTGTGGCGCTCGGGTGGACCGAAGGCGCGGTTCGGGGTGGACAGGACGAGGCGACCGCCAGGCTCGAGCACCCGGCGCAGCTCGCCGACGAGGGCGCCGGCGTCGGGGACGTGCTCGATGGTCTCGAAGCTGACGACATGCTCGACTGAGGCTGTATTCAGCGGCAGACGGGTCGCGTCGGCGGTGACGAGGCGGGTGCGTGGCTGGTCGCGTTTGATGTCGCAGAGTGTTTGATTGGCGTAGTCGACGCCAATCGGCCAGGCGCGCGCATTGGACAACATGCGCAGGCCGAAGCCGCTGCCGCAGGCCACATCCAGCACCCGCTGGCCGGCCACGAACTGCGCCGCGAAGCGATACCGGCTGCGGTGCTCGCCCCACAGCTCCGAGCGCGGATCGTTGGCGAGTCGCTCTTCGGCCGCGCTCACGGCGTCTTGCGCACGGGAGAGGCTGACAGGCGCACTTCGGCAGCGATCACGAACTGTTCCCTAACCAGATGCCGCGGACGACTCCGCCAAGCCGTGCCGCCAGGCACGCTTTCCCAGTGGTCACGCAGTTTTCAAGCCCAGGACAGCGAACAGCTCGGCGAAGCGGTGCTGCCAGGCACGCTTTCCCAGCGGTCACGCAGTTTTCAAGCCCAGCACGGCGAACAGCTCGGCGAAGCGGTGCTGCCAGGTGTGTTCGCGACGGGCGCGCTCGAGTCCTGCGCGGCGGATGCGCTCGGCCAGCTCCTGGTGGGCCAGGTAAAAGCGCGCCTGCTCGAGCAGA
>JAFAWJ010000706.1 GCA_019242065.1 Chloroflexota bacterium | reverse complement strand
GAAGTACAGCATCGCGAACACCGCGAACTCGGCGAGCGGCACGGCGTGTATGCCCGCCGCGTTGGTGACCACGATGGGGGTGTCGACGATGCCCAGCCGCCGCACCCACTCGCCGACGCCCGAGCTACTGGCCTGAATCCAGCGTACCCGCCGCGCGCGCTCGGGAAAGCCCGCCACGCTCGGCTGGTCGACGTCGAACAGGACCTCGGCATCCGCCAGTAGAGCGGCCCACTCCGCCGCCTGCGCCTGGGTGCGGTCGATTGGCGGGAAATGGTCGGCGGCGTAGCGCGGGCTACCCAACAGGTCGGCCCGATACGTGAGGTCGACACGCTGGTCCACGGCGGCGACGCGGGCGACCAGCTCTGGCTCGAGCGGAGAGGCGACGAGGACTTTGACCGCCACGCAGCGTTATTGTGCGCTACACCGCCGTGCGTGTACCGTTTCGCCGCCAGCAGGTCCCTTTTTTCGGGACGTCTGTCGCCGACCAGGAGGTCAGCCCACGTGTCTCGTGTTCAGCCAGGTGTGTTCGTTTGCATGGTCGCCGCGACGGGTCTGCTTGCGATGACCGCCTGCGCTCCGGCGGCGCCCGCGGTGGCCACACCCGGGCCTGGTACGGCGACGAACACCACGGGCGCGACCAGTCTCGCAAGCCGGACCCTGGTCGTGGCCAACTCATACACCTTCACGACCAAGGACACCGACCCGGCCCACGGCGGGGTCGACTTCCAGGCGGATCCGTTCTTCCATGCCGTGTACGACACGCTGCTGACGTTCAACGTGGGCGATACCACGACACCCGTGCCGCTGGTCGCCCAGTCATTCACCGCCTCGCCCGACGCGCGCACCTTCACCTTCAACCTGCGACACGACGTGAAATTCTCGGACGGCACGCCGCTGACCTCGGCCGACGTCGTGTTCTCGTACAACCGGCTGCTGAACCTCCACGACACACCGGTGTATCTGTTGGCCGGCGTCACTGGCGTCTCGGCCCCGGACGACTACACCTTCGTCCTGACCTCGACGGACCCCAACCCGGCACTGCCGTTCATCGTCACCAACCCGGCGCTGGGGATCACCAACTCGACGGTGGTCAAGGCGCATGGGGGAACAGACCAGCCAGGCGCCGATAAGACCGACACCGCCGAGGACTATTTCCAAACTGCCTCGGCCGGCAGCGGGCCGTACATCATGTCGGGCATCTCCAGCTCAGAGGTCGACCTGAAGCCGAATCCGAATTACTGGGGGGCCAACAAGCCGAATTTCGGCAGCGTGGTTCTGCGCGACGTCGCCGCCGAGACCCAGCAGATCGAGATCCAGAAGGCCAACGACGAGGTGGTGCTCAGTCTGTCTGGCGACCAGGCGCAGAGCCTGCAGAACAATGCGCAGCTCAACGTCAACAACTTCACCTCACCCAACCTGACCTTCCTGTTCGTCAACGAGTCGCCGGACGTGCTGCCCGCGGGCGCCAACCCGCACTTCCTGAACGCGGTGCGCTATGGGCTGGACTACTCGGCGCTGGTGACGGTCGCCGGGGCGGGCGCAGCTCAGGCGCCCGGCGTGGTGCCGCCCCAGTTCCTCGGCGCGCTGCCCGCGTCGTCGGCGGTCCAGCGCGACCTGAATCGAGCCAAGAGCGAGTTGCAGGCCTCCGGACTGCCTCCGCAGACCGCCGAGCTCGACTATCAGACGTCCACCACTGGCCAGACCGAGGCGCTCGCCGCGAAGATCCAGGCCAACCTAGCGGACGTGGGCATCACGCTGACCCTGAACGGCCAGCCCAGCGCGATCGCCACGCCCAACTATCGGGGTGGCAAGGACCAGATGGGGCTGTTCGGCTGGGCGCCAGACTACCCGGATCCCAACGACTACCTGGCATTCACCCCGGGCCAGCTCGTCGGGCATCGCGCGGGGTGGGAGACCACCGCCGATCCGTCGCTCACCGAGCTGGCCACCCAGGCCGGCTCGACGGCCGACAACACACAGCGGGCGCAGCTGTTCGCCCAGATTCAAAATCAGCTCAACCAGGACAGCCCCATCTTCCCGCTGATCAATCCGGGCCAGGCGGTGGTCAGTACCAGGAACTTGACGCATGTCGACTACAGCCCCGTCTGGTACATCGACTTCGCCGCCATCGGCTCGAACTGACCCGCCCGCGGGCAGCGCCCCGTCCTCGGCGCGAGCATGGTTCGCGGGCGCCCGCAGTCGACATCCGCTCGTGGTGTTCGTCGGCCGCCGGCTGGTTGCGCTCGTGCTGCTGTCTCTGGGAGTGACGCTGATCGCGTTCGTCCTCACCCACCTGGTGCCGGGCGATCCGGCCGAAGCCAACCTCGGCCAGCGGGCGGGCTCGGACCCGGTCGCCGTC
>JAFAWJ010000481.1 GCA_019242065.1 Chloroflexota bacterium | reverse complement strand
TGCGCCAACACCGCTGTATCTCATCCTGCTCAAGAATCAGCAGCTGCTCGATCAGGTCGGCAGCAGCGACCCCAAGGACGCTGATGAGTGGAAACGCCTGATGCTGGCAGTCACCAAGCCGCAGGCAGGGGTCTGGGGCATCCTGCCAGGTTGGAACTTCAACGGACTCGGGTGCGGCAGCGGAGTAGGACCATTCCTGCAAGTCTTTGGCGTGCCGCTGACCTGGAGTATGAACGGCGGTAAGCTGACACGCGACATCGAGACTGATCAGTTCAAGTCCGCTTTGGCCTTTGCCAACGACCTGTATGCCGCGGGGGTGATGCCGCCGGATGCGCTGACCTACACAACTACCGCCTCCGATACTGATTTCGTGGCTGGTAAATTCTCGATGTACGACGGGATCTGGACTGCCTTCAAGGACCGATTCTGGCCCCGCGCGGCGGTACAGAACCCCCTGGCCAGACTGACGGCGACGATGCCCTTCAGCGCTGATGGCCACGCGACGCCCCAGGCCTACGCACGTGCGACGGGGCCCAGGGCCACGTATCTGAAGAAAGCGACTGACGCGCGCATCAAGGAGGTGCTCGGCCTTCTCGACTTTCTCGCCGCTCCATTCGGGACGCAAGAGGACGCGCTTTTGACTTACGGGGTCAAAGACGTCGATTACACATTCGACGATCAGGGTAATCCGGTGCCGAATCCGCAGGGTTTATCGAGCACGCCCCTGCCGTGGCGCAACCTGGCGTCGCCCCCGCCCGCCAGCTTCAGTCCGGTCGAATCGCAGGAATTCGCACAGCTGGTGCACCCCGCGGAGCAAACGCTCGTGTCAGCGCAGGCTCGCATTGTGGTGGAGGGTCTGTACTCGTCAACCGACGCAGCCAAGGGCGCGGCGCTGGCCCAGATGCTCGCCGATGCCGAGCTGGCCATCGTCAGCGGCCGGAGTCCGGTAAGTTCGTGGGACCAGACGGTCCAAGATTGGCGCGCCCAGGGCGGAGACCAAACTCGCGCGGAGCTTGAACAACTCCTGGGGACCGGCGTCTGAATAATGTGGAGGAGCAGACCAGTATGACTCTCAGCACGTTGACAGATCACGTATTCACGTCGGATGGATTGCGCCTGCACTACATCGAAACCGGTCTCAGTACTGGACCGGTTATCGTGCTGCTTCACGGTTTGCGAGGCAATGCTCGCAACTGGCTGCCCGTCGCCGAGCCTCTGGCTAGCCGCTACCGGATCATTGCGCTGGATGAGCGCGGACGCGGCGACAGCGACTGGGATCCAGATGACAACTACAGCCGCGCGGCGGCCGTGCTCGATGTCGAGCGACTCGTGGCCGAGCTTGGCCTGACACGCTTCATATTGGGTGGCCACTCGATGGGCGGATCACACGCTGTCGCGTATGCGGCAACGCATCCAGATCAGGTCCGAGCGTTGATCCTCGAGGATCCGGCCATTTTCGCGCCCGCTGTGAGTGGATTGCCGGGTCCGTCAAACCGCGTGCGGCGCGAGCTGGGAGATGCGCCGGACGGATTCGACTCCTGGAACGCCGCAAAAAACTACATGCGTGCGCTTCGCCCCGGCGGCACAGACGAGGAGATGGAAACGAGAACCGCCAACTTCCTCAACCGACAGCCGGATGGCAGCGTTACGTGGCGTTTCGATCTGCACGGACTGCGGCGGTACCGGCAGAGCTCCGACAGAGATCAGCCGGAAGCCGCGTGGAGGGATGCACTTGCACTACGTTGCCCAACGCTGATCCTCCGCGGAGAACTTTCGGACATTGTTCCCGCGGGTGTCGCGCAGGCGCTGGTTCGAGATAACCCTGGGGCACGATGCGTGGAGATTGCCGCGGCCTCACATAGCGTGCACGCGGACAACCTGCCCGACTTTATGACTGCCGTCGAGGCCTTCCTGGCCGAGCTCTAATCGATCATGGTTTCCAGGCCCGGAACGCCCCTTGGTACTCGGAACGGACCTTCTTGTCATCGTTCAGGCGGTGAGCGTGGACGAGGGGTGCGCATCCACAGTTTGGCTGCTGCTTGGGCGGATGGCACGCACGAAATCAAAAGCAATCACACCCGGCAAGCCGGCCAACCTCGCAGTGCTGGCGCAAGACCCCCGGACGGTTCCGCCGTCTGCTATTCGCCATATCGAAGGAGACGAGACCTGGGTCGACGGAGTGCGCGCCTACTACCGGACGAGCGCATCATCTATAACGGAGTAAACGGAGAGTACGAACCATGCTGAGCACTGAAGACAACGAAATCCTGTGTCGGGTCGGGCCGGGCACGCCCATGGGCACCTTGATGCGCCTCTACTGGATCCCGGGCGCGCTTTCGAGTGAGCTGCCCGAAACCGACGGCGCCCCCATGCGTCTGCGCCTGCTTGGTGAGGACCTGATCGCCTTCCGCGTCAGCTCCGGCCAGATCGGCGTGGTACAGAACAACTGCCCGCATCGGGGCGCCAGTCTGTTCTTCGGCCGCAACGAAGAAGAGGGGCTCAGGTGCGTCTACCACGGCTGGAAGTTCAACGTC
>JAFAWJ010000453.1 GCA_019242065.1 Chloroflexota bacterium | reverse complement strand
CGCCAATGCGCAGGCCGTAGCCGGTTTCGAGCAGCGAGAAACGTGGGTGTTTGTCCAGCCGATACCGCTCACGTGGCGAGGCAGTACTCGGATCGACATGCAGCGGCGCATGGAGAAAGCCGGAGTGACTGGGGTCGATGCCGCCTTCGACGGCCTGAGCCCAGTTGCAGTCCTGGACGCGTTTGGTGATATAGCGCTGCTCATCCGGAACCAGGTTCCACTCGATCTCAGGCAACTCGGGCGCGGTTCCGAGCGGCCCCATATACGCCCACACAATGCCGCCGCGCTCCTGACAGGGGTACGCTGCGGCTTTGACCTTGGTCCGAAAATTGGACTCCGCCGGCTCGTTGGGCATATCCATGCAGCCGCCGGCGGCCTCGAACTTCCAGCCGTGGTAGACACACCTGAGGCCTCCGTCTTCGTTGCGGCCGAAAAACAACGAGGCGCCGCGATGCGGACAGTGGTCGCCGAGCAGTCCGACCCGGCCGGTGCTGTCTCTGAAGGCGATCAGGTCTTCGCCAAGCAGCTTAACGCGCAGCGGATCGCCGTCGGGAGCCACCTCGTCGGACAGCAGCGCCGGCAGCCAGTACTGGCGGAGCACGCCACCCATGGGCGTCCCAGGGCCGACTCGGCACAGCCGCGCGTTGTCTTCAGGCGTGAGCATGGACCTCTCCACTCAGCATCGTACTGCCAGGTCGCGCGTCAGGCGACTTCTACCAGCTCGATCGCCTCCAGGCTCGGCCCGCTGATCATCACCGCGCGCGTGTCGCCCAGCGGATACGGCTCCGCCAGCACGCTCACGCCGTCGTCCTTCAACTTCGCGACCCACTCGTCCAGGCTGCTGACCGCCAGGGCGAAGTGGTCGTACAGGTTCCCGCGCGTGCTCACCAGCGGCTGCTCGCCCTGGCGCATGTACCACGGCAGCCAGACGTCGCCAAAGGCCACGCCGCCCGACGGCGTTCGGTACATTCCGTCCGACTCGAGCGCGGGAAACGACCGCTCCGTGCCGCGCGGCACGTGGCAATCGTCCAGCGCGGCCTGTGCACTCCGGTTCGGGAGCGGCTCAGCCTGCAGGTGCTCCTGGTACCAGCGCTCCGCGCAGAACGGATCCTCCTGCCACATGTGGACGTGGTTGAACCGCTGGGCGGGGTAATTGCCCGCGTATTCGACAATGGCGCGGTCCGGTCCCTGCACGTAGGCGAAACCACCGCCGCGAGTCGGCTGCACGCCCGTGGCCTTCGCTTCCTCGATCTGGGCTCGGGTGCGCCCGAGCAGGCCGCCCGCGCCGGGCCACGTGTCGCTGCTGATGTAGACCGCCCCGTCGCCGTCGCCGGTGTACAGCGGCAGCAGGTCCACGCCGTCGCGCGCGCCGAACGTGGCCATGCACCCGCGCACGTCGGTGACATGCCAGCCGAAGTGCCAGATGGCCGTGTCTGGTGCGATACCTGGCGCCTCCGTCACACGCGAAAACAGCACCAGCACGTCGTTCGGCGAGGACAGCGCCGGCAACCCACCCCACGTCGTGCGACTGGTCGCACTGAACTGCGCGAGGTAGAAGTCGATCGCGGCGTCGGGGTCGACGCTGTTCAGATGCAGATGATGGAAGCGTGGGGTCTCGAGCACTGGACTTGTCTCCGATCCACTGGCCTATCAATTCACAGGGTAGCCCGGTCGGCGAAGGTCGTAAGCTGAAGCCTGTAGAGGATGGTGTTGGATGCTCTGTCCGTGAACGGGTTCAGGTCGATCAGTCGCCGCGCGGTGTTGCAAGCCTTCGCGACTGCCGCGGGCGGGTCCTTACTGGCGGCCTGCGGCCTCAGCCCTAGCCCGTCACCGAGCTCGCCGACCGCCGCCGCCACCAACGTCGTCCCACAGTCGTCGAGCCCACCCACCCCAACCGTGGCTCAGACTGGAGCGGCCGCCGCCAGTTCTACGCCGAAGTCGGGTGGCACGCTCCGCACGGTCCTCTCCGCCGACATTGCCAGCCTCGACCCGCACGTCTTCGCCGGCGGTGCCGCCGACACCCTGTGGCTGATCTACGAGCGTCTGACCGCCGACGACCTCCAACTGAACCCCCAGCCGGTCCTGGCTGAAAGCTGGGACACCAGCAGCGACTACAAGACGATGACCTTCCACCTGCGCAAGGGCGTGCTGTTTCATTCCGGCCGCGAATTCACCAGCGATGACGTGAAGTACAACCTGCTGCGCGTGCGCGATCCGAAGGTCGGCGCCGGCCTGTTCGTAAACCAGGCCAACTGGTTTTCCGGCATCGATACGCCCGACAAGTACACCCTGGTGCTCACGTCGGATCAGCCTCGCCCGCTGGCGTTTGACCTGTTCGAACGGCTGTACATGCTGGACAAGGACACGATCGAAGGGCCCGACGCCAGCACAAAGGCCAACGGGACCGGACCCTTCACCTTCGTCGAATGGGCCCAGGGCGATCACTTCACGCTGGCCAGGAACCAGAACTACTGGCAGTCGGGCAAGCCGTATGTCGATGGCGTGCAGGTCGGCATCGTCAAGGACACCCAGGCACTGGTCTCGCAGTTCGAAGCCGGGGCGTTCGATATTGCCCGCAGCGTGCCGCTGCTGGACTACGTCCGCCTGAAGGCCGACCCTCACTATCAGGCCTTGCCGAACAAGATCAGCACGTCGTTTCACGTGATTGGCGCCAACATCAAATACCCGCCGTTCGACAACAAGATGCTGCGGCAGGCGCTGAATTACGCGATCGACCGCCAGCGCTTCGTCGACACGGTGCTGCGCGGCAACAGTACGCCGAGTGCGCTGCCCTGGGATCCGGGCAGTCCCGCCAATGAGGCCGCCAAGCAGTCCGCGTACGGCTTCGATCTTGACACAGCCCGATCGTTGATGGCCCAGGCCGGTGTGAGCGACCTGGAGATGGACATCACCATTTTTCCCAACGCCGAAGGCCCCGCCTTCGCGCAGCTGTACCAGGGTGACCTGGCGCAACTCGGCATCAAGCTGAACCTCCAGACGCCGGACCAGGCGGCTCTGCTGGATGTGCTCAACCATGACAAGTATCGCGGTCTGTACTACCTGCCCGCGGCGCGCGCAGCCTCGCCTGGCTCCGAGTTGAGCACCGACCGCATCTACGATCCGAATACGAATATTTCGGGCTATCAGAACGACACGTACAGCCAGCTGGTGAATGCCGCCGCAACCGAGCCAGACGCGGCCAAGCTGGCGCAGGTCGTCGCCCAGGTGAACGACCTGCTACTGGACGAGTCGTTCGCGATGCCGCTGGCGCCGACGTATCCGACAACGCTGATGCGCGCCAACGTGCAGGGTGCGGCGAATACGCTCTTCAGTGGCTGGCGCTACGAAAACGTCTGGCTGGCCTGACTGACGCTCACGGGCGGGGGTAGGCGCCGATCTCCTTGCGGATGCCCTCCTGGGCGATCACCAGCGCCACGGGGTCGGCATACAGCGTCTTCGCATCCGCCTCGACGGCCTGCCACTCGGAGGTCTGCGCCGCCGCGTGCAGGGCCGCCAGGTCGTCGAACCATAGCTCCGCGAAGCCATCATGCGTCATCGGCCGCACACTGTAGGCTTCCAGCAGCGCCGGATTCTGTACGTAGCGTCGCAGCCCCGGCACCTGCGCCACCAGCGGGCCGTGCACCGTGCGCCAGTGCTCCTGGAACTCCTGGATCGTCAGCCCCGGCTTGCGCGCCACCATGTAGACCGCCTTGACCATCCCGGGCAGCGTGCGCCCCTCCAGGATGACCTCCTCGCTCGCGATCACACTGGTGCGCCGATGATCGGTGGGCCAGTCGGTCGCGCGATCGAACAATTGGCGATCGTCGACGGGCACGGTCTCCGCCATCGTCATCGATTCAGGTGGACCGTAGCGCGCAGTGCGGACGTACCACTCGTACACCGCGGTGTGCGACTCCGGGATCGCCTGCACGAGCGTTGGCGACGATGGCGGATGCAAGACGGAGTCCAGGTCTTTGTACCAGAACATCGAGACACCATCGTGCGTCGGCGCTGGATTGCCACCGTACGCTTCGGGCAGCGTGATGTGCTGCACATAGCGCATCAGATGCGGCGTGTGCGCAAAGAAGGGTCCGTGGTGCTCGGCCCAGTACAGGCGGAATTCGTCGAGCGTACGGTTGGTGGGATGTCTGTTCGCCCCGCCAATGGTCTTGATCATGTCCCCTCCTCAAACCTTAGCTTACATCGACATTCACCGGGATCAGGCCAGCCACATGTCCGAGAACATCGGCGCCTGGTTGATCCGCCAGTTCACGTTCTGGGAGATTGGTTCGAGCCACGATGTACACAGGCTGCAGCGCCAGCGGCATCACGAAGCATTCGTCCAGGAGCAGGTCGTTCAACTCCGAGAAGACCTGCTTGCGCCTGGTGGCATCTGGTTCCGACTGCGACGCGTCGACGAGTTGGCTGTACTGGTCACTGCTGAGCCCGGTGCTGCCCTGCGGCGCCGGCCCGTCGAAGCCGACGTCTTGCCGGTGTCCCGCCAGTACGGATTGGGGCTCATTCCGTATTCCCCGCTGGCCTCGGCTGCTGACCGGACGCCATCGACGTGGTGTGTCGCCCGGTCCACACAGTCGGTTGGCCCGGCGGTGGACGCAGATGAACGACGCCGACTTCGACCAGCTGGACGGTCTGACGGAGTTCGCGGCGGCGCGTGGTGTCTCCCTGCTGGAGGTGGCGATCGGCTGGGTCGGGGCGCAGCCGAATGTCGGCCCGATCATCACCGGCGCGACGACGCCCGAGCAGATTCGGGCGAACTCGGCGGCCGCGGACTGGCATCCGAGTGCGATGGATGTGGGTGGGTTGCTCGCCGCTTTCACCGAG
>JAFAWJ010000430.1 GCA_019242065.1 Chloroflexota bacterium | reverse complement strand
CGTCGACCGTGGTCGCAACCGAGGTGAAAGATTTGACGATTAGACGGGTGGACTTACCACTGGATGTCCGTCGGCGACGGGCTCGAAGCTCGGCGCTGCCAGCTTGTCGGCGTCTTTCAGCGGCACCTGGGGTTCGGGTTCGACGGGCTCGCGGGGCTCGGCGGCGGCGCCGCTTGACAGAACCATGAGCTCGCGACTACACGCGTGAACCCGTTCAGGCTCGAGGCGCGTGTGTCGGCCACTCAGAGTGTCCAACAGGCCGCCCGCCTGCAACAGATACCCGTCGATTACCAGGCTGTCCGCGTCGAACGTGGCGTCCACCAGGCGACCGACGCGCGTGCCGTCGACGCCCATCACGTCCAGGCCTACGAGTGTCGCCGTGTCGAGCCAGTGCTCGTTCACGTCGGTCGGCGTGCTCGGCGTCGCCCCGCCGCGCTTGGTCAGAACGACGGCGCTACTGCCCACGCGCCGAATACGCTCGGCCAGGACGCGCTCGCCGTCGCCGCCCGCGACGGGAGTCACGTCCAGCGCGGCGATGCGGCCCGCGACGGGATCAACCTGGTAATCGACCACCACGCCAATTTTGCGAGCCGCGGTGGGATCGACCACTGGCAGTCCGCGAAGCTCTTTCAGGCGCATGAGCGTTGCCCCCTTTGTCGACCTAACTGAAGCTGGTGGGCCGAATCTCGAAATCCCGCAGGTGTTCTAACGGCTCGTCCCAGTCCACACGTACGTCCCGGACGTACGCACCCGGTGGTCCATCTTCGCACCAGCGCACCATGCTGGCAACCTGAACGTGTGGGCCTTCGAAGACGGCCTCGACCGCACCCGAGTCGAGATTGCGCACCCAGCCGCTCAGCCGGCGGCTGCGCGCCTCGTCCGCCGTGGCATAGCGAAAACCGACGCCCTGGACGCGACCGACCAGCCGCACGTGGGCACGCGCATCAGCGTCCACGCCGCAGATTCGCTGCTCGCAGGGTTTGCTCGGCGAGCACGGCCACGGTCATCGGCCCGGCGCCGCCAGGCACGGGGGTGATCGCGCTGGCAATCCCCGCGACGGCGTCGGTCTGAACGTCGCCGACCAGCGGGCCATCGGGCGTCGGGTTCGTGCCAAAGTCGATAACGACCGCGCCAGGCTTGACGTGCTCCGGGGTGATCAGTCCCGCCCGACCGATCGCCACACACAGCAGGTCTGCCTCGCGTGTGACCGCGGCCATCTCGCGCGTGCGCGAGTGGCAGATGGTCACGGTGGCATCGGCGTCGATCAGTAGCAGCGCCAGCGGCATGCCGACGACGGGGCTGCGGCCCACGACGACGACCCGCGTGCCCTGCAGCGGCACCGCGTAGTGTTTCAGCAAGCGCAAGCCACCGAGGGCGGTCGCGGGGGCAAAGGCAGGTCGGCGCTGACCGATGCGGCCGAGGTTTGTGGGGTGCTGCCCATCGACGTCTTTGGACGGATCGATGGCCAGTGCGGCCGCCTCGGCGCCGACGCCCTCGGGCAGCGGAGTCAGCAGCAGGATGCCGTCGATGCCCGGGTCGGCGTTCAGGCCTCGCACATGGTCGGCGAAGCCGGCGGCATCGACCGTGGCATGCGCCACCGACAGCCCGCGCCGCGCGAACTGGCGTTCGATCTGGCGGCCATAGGCGGCGGCGGCTTCGTCGGCCCCGCTGACCAGAGCCAGCGTCGGCGGCCGATCGGCGGCATCCGAAAACTTTTTGGCTCCGGTGGAGACTTCGCTCCAGATGGCGTCGGCCGCTGGACGCCCTTCGAGCAGGCGGGCGGCCATCAGCTGGTCAAGCCGCCAGCAGGTTGCTGCGGTCAGGCTCGGGAATCACCTGGCGGGTCTGGATCATCTGGATGATGCGCGTCTGCATGCGGATGTCGCCGATCAGGCACCCGCCGACCAGCCGTCCGTCTTTGAAGAACAGCCGCTGATAGTTGCGATTCGGCGCGTCGAGGTGCTCCCAGCTTTCCAGGTCGGGCACGTTTTCAGGGGTCAGACCCATGACACGAATGCGCGAGTCGAACAGCCCCGTCGAGTACATCGGGACGTCGTTGTAGAACTTGCGCTCGCCGAGCATGTTGGCGCCTGAGATGCGCCCGTGGCTGACGCTGTTGTTCCACGTGCCCATCTGGTTGTGGAGGCCGATGGAGACGTCGAAGAATTCCGCCACGTCGCCAGCCGCGAAGACGTCGGGCACGTTGGTCTCGAGGAACTCGTTGGTGACAATGCCGTTGCGCACGGTGATCGGCGTGCCCTGCAGAAAATCGACATTCATCTTGACGCCGAGGCCGACCCCGATCGTGTCACACGCGATGTGCTTGCCCGTGGTCGTCGTCACGCCGCACACCTGTCCGTCGCGACTATGTACCTCGGCGACCTCGCCGCCGTAGATGATATCGACGCCGACCGCGCGGGCGATGTCGTCGACCAGCGCACCGCCGTCCTCGTCGAGCACTCGTCGCAGGAAACGCGGCCCGCGGATCAGCCAGGTGACAGCCAGACCATGGTGACGATACGCCTCGGCGAGCTCGTAGGCGATGTAGCTGCCGCCGACCACCACCGCATGTTTCGCGGTGTTGATCCGCTCACGAATCGCGGTTGCCTCGTCCCAATATTGAAAGTTGTAGATGCCCTGGACGTCCGGGGTCGCGCCGGTCGCGGGCAGCGGGTTTGGCCGACCACCCGTGGCGATCAACAGCCGGTCGTACGGAAATTCCTGCCCGTTCGCCGAGGTGGCGACCCGCGCCTCGGTATCCAGCGCGCTGATGGGCGTCTCGACCAGCAGCTTGATACCCTTTTGCGCGTGCTGTTCCGGCGTACGCAGAAACACCTTTTCGCGCTTGGCCTCGTCCCGCAGGAACGGTGGTAACGCGACGCGGTTGTACAGGGGATACGGCTCGTTGGTAAGGAGAGTGATCTCTCCTTCGGTATCGGTTTTACGGATGGTTTCGGCTGCGTAGGTGCCAGACGCACCATTGCCAATCATCAGGTAACGCTTGCGCATGGAGGCAGCCAAGCAGCAGCAACCCTCCCTTGGTAGTCACGTCATTCTACCATCGGACGAGGCCGAACCCGATCCAACCTATCGAGCGACCCTGGCGTGGATCTGGTCGTTCTCGGCGCGCAAGCGCTCGCCAGGTGAAATGGCGCTGCAGCGAGCGGTCAAGCTCGAGCGGATGGACGCCTTACTCGCCGCGCTCGAACATCCCGAGCGGCGCTTTCCATCGGTGCTAGTAGCCGGCACCAAGGGCAAGGGCAGCACCGTGGCCATCCTGAGTGCGTGCCTGCGCGCGGCTGGCTATCGCACGGGACGCTATACGTCGCCGCACCTGGTTAACTGGCGTGAACGGACGACGATCGACGCCGAGCCGATTTCGGCGAGCGAAGTGTTAACGCTGGCCGATCCGGTTCGCCGTGCGATTGATCGCGTCCCAGCCAGCCTCGGGGCGCCGACCACCTTCGAGGTCGGCACGGCGCTCACCTTCGAGTACTTTGCCCGCCAGTCAGTGGACGTGGCCGTGGTCGAAGTGGGGACGGGCGGCCGCTTCGATGCGACCAACCTGGTGGACACCCAGGTCGCGGCCATCGCCCCGGTGAGCTACGACCATACCCAGACGCTCGGCCCGACGCTGACCTCGATCGGCTGGCACAAGGCGGGCATCATGCGGGCTGGGCGGCCGGCGGTGTCCGCGCCGCAGTCGACCGAGGCGCTCGAGGTCATCGAGGCCGAGGCTCGCCTGCTGCGGGCACCGCTGCAGGTCGTCGGCAGAGAGTGGACCTGGTCGCCGCTCGCGGCTGGGTTTCGCGTCGACGGCCCGTCACAGACGTTGCTGGGCGTGGAGATGGATCTTGTCGGCGACCACCAGCGCGATAACGCGACCACGGCCATCGCGGCGCTCGACGCGGTGCGCAGGCGGTTCCCCGTCCAGGCCTCGGAGATTGTCTCGGCGCTGAAAACGGTCGAGTGGCCAGGGCGGCTGCAGATCATCTCGCGCCGGCCGCAGGTGGTGCTCGACGGGGCGCACAACGCGGCGTCGGCCGAAGTCGTCCGCCATGCGCTCGATGCGGACTTCACCTTCGACCGCTTGCTCCTGGTGGTCGGGCTCAGCGCCGGCAAGGATGCGCTGGGCGTGCTCGGTGCGCTGGCGCCGCGCACGGATCGGATCTACCTCACGCGCTCTAAGCACGAGCGCTCTGCGCCGCCGTCCGAGCTGGAGCCACTGGTGCGCTCGGCCTCGCCGGCGGCGACGGTGATGGTGACCGACGTGGCCGACGCGGCGCTCGACGCTGCGATCGCCGAAGCTGGCCCGAACGACCTGGTCCTGGTCACCGGATCGCTGTTTCTGGTTGGGGAGGCCCTTGAATGGTGGCGCCGCTCGCCTCGGTGATCGTGCCGAGCTTGAACGGCGCCCACCTGCTGCCGGCGTGTCTGGACTCGCTGGTCGCCCAGACATATCCGAACGTCGAGGTGATCGTCGCCGACGGCGCGTCGACCGATACCACCGCCGAGCTCCTGGCTCAGCAGTACGCGTCGGTCCGCCTCGTGAGTCTGCGCCGCAATCTGGGCTTCGCGGGCAACGTCAATGCCGGCCTGCGCGCGGCGCGCGGCGACGTGCTGTGCCTGTTCAACAACGACGCGCGCGCCGACCCTGACTGGGTCGCTGCCTCTATTGAGGCGTTAGCGACGAATCCGGGAGCGGGCGCGGTCGCCAGCAAGGTCCTGTACGCCGACGGCCGCACCATCAACAGCGCCGGCGACCTGCTCTGTCGCGACGGCGCGGCCCGCCAGCGGGGCAACGGCCAGCCCGACGCGCCCGAATGGAACGTTCCGACGCCAGTGTTTGGCGCCACCGGCGGCGCCGCGGCGTACCGACGCGGCATGCTTGCCGACGTGGGTCTGCTCGACGAAGCCTTCTTCATGTACCTGGAGGACGTCGACCTGGCGTTTCGGGCTCAACTACGGGGCTGGGCGTGCATCTATCAGCCAGCGGCGCAGGCCGTGCACCTGGGCGGCGCCAGCGGCGGCGGTCCACTCGAATCCTTCTTCAACGGACGCAACCTGATTCGGCTGCTCGCCAAAGACCTGCCCGGCGGCCTCGTGCCGCGGCTGCTGCCGTCGATCATGCGCTACCAGGCGCGGCGCGCACGCGAGGCGCTGACGGCCTGGCGTGGCACGGCGGCGCGCGCCACGCTGCGCGGTCAGCTTGCGGGGCTGGCGGAGTTGCCGCGTTACCTGCGCGATCGAGCCTCCGTACAGCGTCGCCGCACAGTCTCAGACGCGGAGATTTTCCAACTGTTGAGCCTCGCGCCGGCTTGATGCCCGTCCTGTCGCTGGTGATCCCCGCGTACAACGAACAGGCGCGGCTGCCCTACACGCTGAGCGAGATCGAGGCCTACGTGTGTCGCGAACAACTGGACTGTGAGGTCCTCGTCGTCGACAACGGCTCGCACGACGCGACCTCGGTCGTCGTGCAGCACGCGGCCAGCCGCTTTCCGAAGCTGCGCCTGCTGCGGACCGATCGGCGCGGCAAAGGCCTTGCGGTACGCACTGGCGTCCTCGCGGCGCGCGGCCAGGTGGTAATTTTTGCCGACGCCGACCTCTCGTGGTCGGTGACCGACCTGCACCGCTTCGTGGACCTGATCGATCCGCGGCGGTCGCCGATCGTCATTGGCTCACGCGAGGGCTACGGTGCGCGGCGGATCGGCGAACCCGTCTACCGACACGTGATGGGTCGCGTCTTCAATCGCGTGGTGCAGGCGCTGGCCGTACCGGGCATCGAGGACTCGCAGTGTGGCTTCAAGGCGCTGAGCCGCGAGGCTGCCGAGGCCATCTTCCGGCGCCAGCGCATCGACGGCTTCGGGTTCGACGTCGAGATCCTGTATCTGGCCCGACGTCTCGGTTATCCGATTCGCGTCGTGCCGCTGCAGTGGGAGCACAAAGAGAACAGTCGCGTGCTGCCGGTGCGCGACACACTGTTCATGCTGTCCGACGTGCTGCGCGTGCGACTGTACGGCTGGCGCGGACGCTACGCCTGAGGCTCGAGCAGTCAGCTCACGACCGTTTCGACCGTGCTCAGCAGGTCGTCCAGGTCGAACGGCTTCCGGACCAGCGCGCGTGCCCCGAGCTCCTCGGCGCTGGTCTGTGAGGCCCACGTGCGCGCGGTGAGCATGATCACTGGCAGGTACGAGCACAGTTCGCGGATCTCGTCGCGCTCGGTCGGCGGCAGCGTGCGCTGGCTGCCGCCCCAGAAGTCGGCGATCACAATATCGGCCTCGGCGCGTGCGGCCGCGCTCCGCATCTCCGCGAAGGACTCGCAGACGCGCACCTCGATATTTTCACTGGCCAGAGCTTCCAGCAGCAGGTCGCGCAATGCCGCATCGTCTTCCAGCAGCAGCGCGCGCGGGCGTGCCATGAGAGTCGGCCCTATTCTGGCATGCCGTTTGCTTTGTGAGTAGCACCAATCAGGCGCGGAGATCAGACCCATGGTTGTCGAGCAGCCAGCACGAGCTCGTGTCACTTCGCTGCGGGTTCGCAATGCCCGCGAGGCACTCCTGGACGCATCGGCCAATTTGCTACTGCGTTCGGTGCGCGACATCATCTGCGAGCCGACGCGCACGCAGATCGTCCGGGTCCTGTCCCGCGGGCCGTTGTCGGTCGGTGAGTTGGCGGCAACTCTGGGGCGCAGCAAGTCGGCGACGAGCCAGCATCTGCGCGTGCTGCGCGACGCCGATGTCGTCTTTGCTCGACGTCGAGGGCGGATCGTCACGTACAGCCTGGGCAGTACGCCCCTGGTGGCGGCGACCGTCGAGGTGCTCGACCGGGCTGCCAACGCCTCGGGCGAGGCCGTCTCCGCCTCGGTCGATTAGGCTGCGCCCGGCTCAGCGACGCACAACGGCGCGATTGCCGCTGATCGTGCCGTACTGGTAAGCGAAGGCCGCCTCCGCGGTGTCGAGCACGTCCACGCGAGGCACCCGCCGCCAGCCAGGCTGGCAGCGCCACCTGCAACACGACCAGCCAGCCAATCACCGTGTTAGGCTCCCTACCGAGTCGAACCGCGTTGGAACAGGATCACATTCGCAACTTCGTCATCATCGCCCACATTGACCACGGCAAATCGACCCTGGCCGATCGCCTGCTCGAGCGGACCGGCACGCTCGCACAGCGCGAAATGACCGCCCAGGTGCTCGATGCCATGGACCTCGAACGCGAAAAAGGCATCACCATCAAGGCCAAGGCGGTGCGCATGCAGTACCGCGCGGCGAGCGGCGAGGTGTACCAGTTCAACTTGATCGACACGCCCGGCCACGTCGATTTCACCTACGAAGTGTCACGCGCCCTGGCCGCGTGCGAAGGTGCTCTGCTGGTGGTCGACGCAGCCCAGGGGGTCGAGGCGCAGACGCTCGCCAACGTGTACCTGGCGATCGAGCACGATCTCGAGATCATTCCCATCATCAACAAAATCGACCTGCCCAGCGCCGAGCCCGAGCTGGTGCGCGAAGAAATCGAGCGAGTGGTCGGCCTGCCTGGCGACGATTGCATCCTGGCCTCGGCCAAGGAGGGCGTTGGCGTCGACGAGATCCTCGAAGCCATCGTCCAGCGTATTCCTGCCCCGCGCGGCGACCGTGACGCCCCGCTGCGGGCGCTGATCTTCGACTCCCATTACGACGCCTATAAAGGCGTCATCGCCTACTGTCGCTTCATGGACGGTAACGTCCGTGTAACAGAGCCGGTGCGCATGATGTCCAACGGCGTGCGCGGCGAGGCCATGGAGGTGGGCGTCTTTCACCCGACTATGCAGGCCATCGACTGCCTCGAGGCGGGTGAGGTCGGCTACATCGCCACCGGCCTGAAGGACGTGCGCGACGTACGCGTCGGCGACACGATCACCGCCGTGGCGCGACCCGCCGAAGAGCCCTTGCCCGGCTATCAACCCGCGAAATCGATGGTTTTCGCGGGTCTGTACCCGACCAACGGCGACGAGTACCCGTTGCTGCGTGAAGCGCTCGAACGCCTCAAGCTCAACGACGCCTCGCTCATCTACGAGCCCGAGAGCTCGGTCGCGCTGGGTTTCGGCTTTCGCTGCGGCTTTCTCGGCATGCTGCACATGGAGATCATCCGTGAGCGGCTCGAACGTGAATACGACCTCGAGCTGCTCATTACGGCGCCGAGCGTCGAATACCACGTGTACATGCACGACGGTTCGGTGCGGATCGTCGAGAACCCGGCCGAGCTGCCGTCACCCGGGACGTTCGATCGTGTCGAGGAGCCCTGGGTCGACCTGTCGATCATCGCCCCGAGCCGCTACATCGGGCCCATCATGGAGCTGGTCACCGCGCGGCGCGGCACGTTCGGCAAGATGGACTACGTCGACGAGCAGCGTGTCCTGCTGACGTATCAGATGCCGCTGGGCGAGCTGATCGTCGATTTCTACGACCAGCTCAAGACGCGCACCCAGGGCTACGCGTCGCTCGACTACCACTTTGCCGAGTACCGCCAGGCCGACCTGGTCAAGCTCGACGTGCTGGTCAACGGCCAACCCGTGGACGCCCTGAGCATGATCATCCACGGCGACAAGGCCTACCAGCAGGGGCGCACGCTGATCGAGAAGCTGCGGCGGTTGATCCCGCGGCAGATGTTCGACGTGCCGTTGCAGGCGGCGATCGGCGGCAAGATCATCGCCCGTGAGACGATCCGCGCCATGCGCAAGAACGTCCTGGCCAAGTGCTACGGCGGCGATATCACCCGCAAGCGCAAACTGCTGGAGAAGCAGGCCGAGGGCAAAAAGCGCATGAAGCGGCTGGGGCAGGTGGAGATCCCGCAGGAAGCCTTCATGGCCGTCCTGTCACTGCGCGACTAGTGTCGCTCAGTTCGGAATTCAAGAGTTTCGGCCTGGGGCTGGGCTTCCACCTGGTAGGCATCACCTCGCCGGCGCCGTTTTCTCAAGCAGAGACCGACATTACCCGATGGCTGAACGATGGGCATCAGGGCGACATGGCGTGGCTCACGGCCGCTCGCGCTCACCTGGCGACACGTCCGCTGGAGCTGTTGCCTGAGGCGCGCTCGCTGGTGGTCGTCGGCGTCTCGTACCGTACCGAGGAGCCCGCCGCTGGCCGGGGCGGACGCCTCGCCCGCTACGCCTGGGGCGGCGACTATCACGCCGCCATGAAGGCGCGCTTGCACCAGTTGGGCGACTGGCTCGCCGAACACGCCGCCCCTGATGCTCGGTCGCGCATTTTCGTCGACGACGGACCGCTCGTCGAGCGCGACGCGGCGATCCGCGCTGGGCTCGGCTTCCGCGGCAAAAACACCAACTTGCTCACGCCGATCGGCTCGTTCGTGTTTCTCGGTGCGCTCTTGACCTCGGCCGAGCTCGAATTCGATCAGCCCGTCGTCAAAGATTGCGGCGCGTGTCGGCTGTGCATCGACGCGTGTCCGACCGACGCGCTCGACGCCGCGTATCACCTCGCCGCCGAACGCTGCATCGCCTATCTGACCATCGAGCATCGCGGGCCGATCGCCGACGAGCTACGCCCCCACCTTGGCGAGTGGATCTTCGGCTGCGACATCTGCCAGGAGGTGTGCCCGTACAACGCCTCGACGCGCGCGCGACCGCGCGGCTGGCCCGAGTTCGAGCCGCGTCACGGTACGCGCCTGGACCTCGTCGACGTCCTGAAGCTGGATGACGCGGGTTTCAGCGCGCAGTTCCGGGGCTCGCCAATCAAGCGCGCCAAACGTCGCGGCCTTGTGCGGAACGCGGCCCTGGCGCTGGGCTCGACTGACAGCCCCGGAGCCCGCTCGGCGCTCGAGGACGCGTCTCTAACCGACCCCGAGCCGGTTGTACGCGAGGCGGCGGACTGGTCGCTCAGGCGGCTGCCATAGACGCTCTGAGCTCGTCCTGAGTCTGCTGCCGCAGGTGCTGCAGTTGGGCGGCGATGATCGCGCGCAACTCCTGACTGTGGGTCGCGGAATCGATGAGGCGCTTCAAGACCACGGAGGTCGGCTCGTCCAGCGTCAGCCGGTAGCGAACCTGGTCGTCCGGCGTGGTGGCGGCCAACAACTCGACCAGTCCGTCGGAGATGAGCTCCGTCAGCGCCAACACGACCTCTTGCGCGTGCCGGTGGGTCTGGTGAACTAGCTGGTCACCTGGGATCCAGCCACCGTCCTGGCTCGCCAGAACGCGGAGCACCTCCCATTTGGCGAGCGAAGTGATGTGGCATTTGACGAAGGCGAGTAAGGCGGGATCTGACTCGGTTGGTTCGGAACCGGACATCGAAGCGATGAGCATGTATGCCTCACAACATCGTGAAGGACCTGGGACAGTGGGCGGTCGTCGCTGACCACCCGCGTTCCACTGTAGCGCACGACGAGTGCGACGAAAACATTCTCCGCGGAACAGCCGCGTCGAGCGACGGTCGAGATCCCGTCGCCCTAAAAGACTCCCCTAGTCGGAGCTGAGCGTCGGCAGCGGTGTTCCCAGGCCGAGGCCAGAATTCGGGCCAGGTGTGCTGGGCGGCGGGCCGGGCGTGGGCGTCGGCGGCTGCCGCGGGTCGGCGACGAGGCGCTCGAGGTCGGTCTGGAATTGATCTGGAATCACGTACACGTCGGGTGCATCCGACTTCTTGACGTAAATGCCGGTCTGTACGGGCGTCTTGCTACCCACGTCGAGCTCGTACTTGGTCCCGTCGTCGAGCGTGGCAACGGCCGATTCCTTGGGCGCGTCGAGGCCGTACTGTGACAGGTCTGTGCCCGGGTTATCCACCTGGCGCGTCGCCTTCAGCTGCGCCAGGCGCGTCACCAGACTCGTGAACGACACCTGGTTGGCTGGATCGCCTGAGCCGTCCACGACCCACATGCCGTTCTGGCGGTCGACCTGCACCGTCTGGCCGTTTTGCATCAACTGGAATGTCGTGACCTTCGAGTCGTCGAAGGAGTAGATCTGTGGCTCCTGCGCCGCCGTCGTGGTGGAAGTGGCACTGGCATTCGCGGTCGACGTTGGCCCGATATTGAACTTGTCGAGGCCGACGACCAGGACAGCCAGCACCGCCGCGGCGACCAGGAAGCCGAGAGTAACGCGGTAATTCATCTGAAGTCTTGTGGAGTCTCTATTTCTGTGGCAGTCTCAGCGACGCGTCCACCAGACCGCGGCGCCGGCCGCCAGCACCGCCAGCGGCAGGAACAAGAAGCTGGAGTACGCGATCAGATTCATCTGCGAGCTGGTCAGTACCAACGTGCGAGGTGTCGAGTCGGGCACGCGCACGTTGATCAGGTTGTCCTCTTCGACGACCCAGTTGACAGAGTTCTCGAACAGCGTCGAGTTGCCAGGCACCTGCTGCAGCGAGTTGTTCGAAATCAGGTCGGGCGAGCCAAACAAGACAATGCGGTTGGCGTCCGGATTGGGCGGTGTCGGCGTCGCGCCAGGCGTCGTCTGGCTATTCGGGCTGGTGGTACCCGTGTCGATGGCCACCGCCAGCGCCAGCGGCCCCTTGGGGTCCGACGGCTGCTGCTGGATCTGATTCGGATCGCTATTGCCCCAACTCGAGCTCGATGACTCGGCCAGCGGCGTAATGGTCACGCCGCTCGGGGCCGGGCTCGGATACGTGATGTTGGTCGTCAGCGGGAAGAACGTCAGGTCGCGCAAATTCTGCGTGATCTCATGGTTCCCGTAGCTGTCGATGACGACCACACGCGGATCCTGCGGCACGCTTTTGGCCGGATCGACGACGACGTTGCCGCTGAAGCCGACCTGGTAGTTCTGCAGGATGCTGCTCAGGTCCGTCTTGGAGTTCGGGCCGATGAGGACCAGCAACTTGCCGCCGCCCTGGACATACGCCGACAACGCGTCGAGCTCTTCCTGGAGGAATGGATCAGTCGCCCCGGCGATCACGACAGCAGAGGCATCGTCGGGCACCGCGCGCTGCGTCACCAGGTTGAGCGGGGTGATGGTGAAGTTGTCGGTGGTCAGGTTCTGCTTGATCGTCCCGTAGTCCTGCGGGCCGAAGCCGTCGAGCGAGCGCTCGCCGTGGCCGGTGGTGAAGTACAGCGTCTTCTGTGGCCGTTCGAGCTTGACCAGGGCCGTGTCGATGTCCTGTTCGGTCGTGCCGGTACTGGTCTGCTTCTTGTCGCCCATTTGATAGACGATCGTGCCGGTCGAGGTAATGCCGGCGGCCACGGCGTCGGCCGGATGGGCCTCTGGATCGTTGAACGAATACGTCAGCTTGCCGCCGGAGCGGCTCTGATAATCGTTCAGCAGCGTCTGAAAATCTTGCTTGCGCGAGTCGTTGGCCGTGAGCCAACCCGTGACCTGGACCGGCTGCGGGAGCGACTGCGCGAGCTGAATGCTGGCGTCCGACAGCGTGAACTGCTTGTTGGCGGTCAGATCAACCTTGGTCTGATAGCGCGAGCCGAGGACGTTGAACAGGCCCAGGATGACCACCGCCGCAACGGCGATCGCGACCGTGTTGCCCGAGTACAGCGCGCCGCGGCCGGTGAGCTTGCTCCAGACGTCTTCGGGGTCGAGCGCAACATAGATGCCCAGCAGCAGGACGCCGGCGGCGATCAGGATGCGCGGCAGCAGGCCAAATTCGCCCTGGACCAGCCACGCGCCGAGGCCGGCGAGCAGGCCGAAGATGCCCAGTGCGGCCAACGGCAAGCGCACTGTCTCGACAGAGAAACCGCCCCCGGATCTCGAGCCATTGTTTTGCGAAGCCATGTCTTAGCGGTATCTCCTGGACTGCAACGAGAGCGTACTGAGCACGATGCCAGCGAGGATCAACGTCACGTAATAAATGACGTCATTACTCTGGATCACGCCCTGCGGAAACGACTGAAAATGGTTGATCACGCTGGTGTAGCTGACGATCGAGCCGATCGTGCCACCCAGAAACTGACCGAGGTTGTCGCTGAGCCACAACACGAGCAGGAGCGCGAACGCAATGATCGCCGCGACGATCTGGTTTTGCGTCAAGCTCGAAGCCCACAAACCCATCGACAGAAACGCCGCGGCCTGCAACAGAATGCCGAGATACCCCGTAATGATCGGCCCGGTATCGGGGGTACCAAAGATGTACAGGAACAGCGGGTACAACAGCGTCAGGCCGAGCATGACCACAACCAGCAAGACTGACGCCAGGAACTTGCCGGTGACGATCTCCCACTCCTGGACGGGGTTAGTCAGCAGCAGCTCAATCGTGCCCGTGCGCTGCTCTTCGGCCAGCAATCGCATGCTGATCGCGGGCACGATAAACAGGTACAGGACGCTCACGTTCTGCACCAGGCCCTGTAGCGACGCGGTGCGGCCGTTGGCCAGAATCAGTGCAAACAAATAGCCCGACAGGGCCAGAAACAGGGCGATGACCACATACGCCAGCGGCGACAGGAAGTAGCTGCGCAGCTCTCGCTGGGCGACTGCCCAGAGGTTTTTCATGCGGCCACCTCGGCCGATGGGGCATCAGTGGTCGTGAGCTGCAGAAAGATCTCCTCCAGGCTCAGGTGCGCTGGACGCAGCTCCATCAGCCCGAATCCACCCGAGACGACCGCTCTGGCCAGCGCTTCGCGAATATCGGCGCCCACTTCACTCTGGACAGTGAACGAGGCCAACCCGTTGGCCGGTCGTCCATCGTTGCCGTCTGTTTCGACGCTGAGCACCCGCGGCACGCCCTTCAGCGCGCGGCTGACCTGCTCACGCGGGCCGCGCACGGTGACGGCGATACTCTCGGCGCCCTTGAGCCGTCGATCCAGGTTCTCGGGCGTGTCCTCGGCCACGACGCGGCCGTTGGAGATGATCACGATGCGCGAGCAGGTGGCGGCCACTTCGGGCAGGATGTGCGTGCTGAGGATGACCGTGTGTTCGCCGCCCAATGATTTGATCAGGTTGCGGGTCTCGATGATCTGGCGTGGATCAAGGCCGCTGGTCGGCTCGTCGAGGATCAGGACCGGTGGATCGCCGAGCAGTGCCTGAGCCAATCCGACGCGCTGACGCAGACCTTTGGAAAGCTTGCCGATCTGGTCACCGGCGCGATGCGCGATGCGCGCTTTTTCCATAGCGCGATCAACCTGGCGACGGCGGTCTTTGGCGCCCTTTATCTTGCCCATGAAGTCGAGATATGAGCGCACGCTCATATCGGGATACAGCGGCACGGTTTCGGGCAAGTAGCCGATGTTGGCACGCGCTTGCAGCGACTGGGTCGCGACGTCGAAACCGGCGACTTCGGCTCGGCCGCCGGATGGCGGCAAATAGCCAGTCAGAATACGCATCGTGGTCGTCTTGCCCGCGCCGTTGGGGCCCAGAAAGCCCAGGACTTCGCCCTTGTCGACGTCAAAGGTCACATCGGCGACCGCGACTCGCGGGCCGTAATTCTTGGTCAGGTGTTCGACGCGAATCACGCCGCGCCACCCACGGTTTGAGCTATGTCAGTGCAAGAATGCATGTTCGCGTGAATCTCGTCTTATGCTCCGGCTTCAGGCTCCGCTGTTCGCGGCGGGGAGTATAGGTTTGCCTTTCAGAGTTGGGCAACGAACGCCTGGATAAGAGTAGCGTTAAACACGGAGGGCTCCCGTCCTGACCGATCAACCCCCCGCCCCACCCGCCCCGGGCGGCGTGCGTCCTGCGCGTCCGCCGCGGATGGCCGTCTACGCCGGCGTATTCGATCCGCCGACGATGGCGCACATGGAGATCATCGAAACGGCCCTGCACATCTTTGACGAACTTGTGGTGGTCGTCGGCTTCAACCCGAACAAGTCGAGCGCGCTGTTCTCGCCCGAAGAACGCGTGGGCATGCTCGAAGATTCGCTCTCGCCCGAGATCCGCGCGTGCGTTCGAGTGACGGCGTATGCCGGCCTGACCGCCCCGTACGCCGAAAGCCTGGGCGCGTGTGCCCTGGTACGCGGCATGCGTCCATATGCGGATGCCGATGCTGAGTTCGCGCTTGCCTTCATGAACGAGCGGTTGTCGCCTAACCTGCCCACCGTGCTACTGGTGACGGGCGCTAAAAATGTGTGGCTCTCGAGCACGTTCGTGCGCGAAGCCGCTACGCTGGGGCGTATGGTGGTGCCGGGCGCGGTGCCACCCCCCGTCGAAGACGCCCTGCGGCGACGATTCGCCCCCATCGACACCGATAAACTAAGCAAATGACGCTTACACCGCCCGAGCGTGGTCCCGACCCGCCCGCGACGGCGCCCAGCCTGCCGAATGGCCAGGCAGCACTTGACCCGGCCCACGGCGGGCCGCTGCCGCAGGCAACGCTGCCGGAGCTTGTCGGTCGGATGCTCAACGACGTGTCCGATCTGGCCGACCGGCAAATTGAGCTGGCCAAGCTGGAGATCGGCGAAGCCCGCGACAAGGCGCTCGGCGAAGCCAAGCGCATCGGCATTGGCGCCGGCATCGCCATTGCCGCCCTCCTGTTGCTGGTCATCTGGGCCTGGACGGCGTTCATCTGGTTCTTCAACTGGCT
>JAFAWJ010000187.1 GCA_019242065.1 Chloroflexota bacterium | reverse complement strand
CAACACGCGAATGGCAGCGCTCTTAAGATTTCAGTGTCAGCGAGGTACGTACACCCGAATGTCGGTTGGCGTAAACCCTGAAGTCCAGAGCCAATAGTCATCGTTGGGAGGAAACAGCGGTCCGGCGTCGACGTACCCGTTGCGCGCGAGCAATGCCTCGATCTCGCAGCAGTCTTCGATGAGCACCACGTGACTGAAGCGCCGCTCCGCGAGGGCCGTCGAGAACGCGTCCTTCCACGCTTCCCCCGCCTCCGACCCCGACCCCCCGAAACTACCCGTCAGCTCGAGCAGCGCACCGGTCAGCGGCTGCTCGCCCTTGTCCGATCCCTGTACGTACCCATCCAGATTCAGTCCAAACAAGGGGCCATCCAGGCTGCCCAACTTCGCGGACAGTCGGTCGGCCGCCCACTCTTCGGAGCGATAGGGCACCAGCAGCCGCGGGTTGTACGCGTTGAGAGCAAGCTCCAGGATGCACAGTGCCAGCACGTATGCCCGCAGCGGCCGTACCCGGGCAGAACTCGTGCGCAGCAAACGTAGCAAGACGTCCAAACCTAGGCCGAAAAACAGTGCCACGGCGACAAACGCCGGGACCAGCACGTTTGGCGAGCCACCACTATTCGAGCGTGCCGCCCAGGCCAACCCGATCAGGCTCAAGTTCACCAGTCCGTAAAACAGGAATTGGCGCCGATTGCCGTCGATTACGCTAACAAACAGAAAGAGCGGGCCGATGAGGAGTGGCAGCGTGAATCGCGGCAGTGTATCCACAAACCAGAAGCGTCCCAACTCGTCGCCGTGATTGTTGATGACGTGTTTGCTGGGCAGGTCGAGCATGTACCAGGTCGGCCAGGGTCCACTCTGCAGCCGCAGCGCGAGCAGCCCGAGCACTACCACGAGTGCGCAGCCCGCTACGAACGCGAGCACGCGCGCCCGCGTTGTGACAAGCAGGTACAGGCCGAGTGCACCGGCGACTGGCGCGGCGCCGACAGGTAACTTGGTAAGCCCCGCCAACCCGAGCAGTACCCCGCTCGCCAGCAGCCCGCACAGATCGGTGCGAGTCCGTGCCACGACGATAGCCGCCATGAGAAAGAAGACGAACAGCGCATCGACACGTGCGGTGTCGTACGCAGTTTGCGTCAGCGGGTCAGCGATCGCCAGCAAGCCCACGGCTGCGACGCCGCCAATCCAGCGGCCTGTTTCTCGCTTGACTAGCCAGCCCATCAGCCCGAACGTGCCGAGAGACGCCAGCAGTGACACGAGCCGCAGCGGTGCGAGCGTTGCGCCGGTCAATGCCGCGAGTGCCGCGGACAGGTAGAAGTACACCGGCCCGTAGACCATGGGCACGTGCTGCAAAGTTGGGGCGACGTACAACGGCTCGCCACGTAGCACGCGCTTGACTTCTTCCAGGGAGGCCGGTTCGGTCAGTTCGAGCGGGTACGGATAGCTAAGACGAACGAGGCTTGCGATGACGAATGCAGCGACCGCCATGCCGCAGCACACCATGAAGGCGACCTGGAGTGCGTCCTCGACCTCAAACCTGCGTCGTCCCGTGCGCTGCCACGAGTAGCGGGTACGGTCGAGGACGAAAGTCGTCATAACAGCCGGAGAGTTTGTAACACGTCGCTACATACGGGCCTCGCAGTTCCGATTCGCGTCGGCCCAGAGCTTCCGAGATCACTCCATCTGTTGCTGCCTCGATTACCCGACCAGTCCAGGCGGTTGCGCCGATGCTCTCGCCCCCTCACTGGCGCTATACCTGCAGCCTTCCAATACCGCCGCACGTACGAGTGGACGAGTTCGCTACCTCGCCGCATGCCGAGCCGGGTGCGTCAGTCCACCCAGAGCCCGCATGTCGGGGTACCCCGACGACAACCCGCAGACGTGCCGGGTATCAATGTGGTCGCAACTGCATCCAACGCGGCCGAGGCACTGGCGGCCGCGGTGCTCGAGCCCGACGTCCAGGGCAGCGTAGCCATCTGCACCAGGTTGCAGGGATCCACAACCGCCCTCC
The DNA here is from genome assembly GCA_019242065.1 of Chloroflexota bacterium. The sequence continues at coordinate 716 of JAFAWJ010000187.1, read as the reverse complement.
CCTCCGCGCCACCGTTCAGGGCGACCTGCCCGACCCTGTCGATCTCCCAGTCCGCATCGGTCGGATTGCGCTCAATCGCCACCAGTACCGGCAAGTCGCATCGTCGCAAATTGATAATGTGCTTGCAAGGGTTGGCCGGGCCAGCGTCAAGACTCGGAGGAGCAAACCTCGCCAACTGCGACTCAGACGGGACTCCGCCGGACTCGCAGAAGGATGTCGCGTGCGGTTTGATGCCAGGCACGGAACACACCACTACGGCGACATCAGGAAGCACTCCGGTCGTGCGCGCCGTGATGTCTATGAGTTTCTCGAGCCCCAGATCAGTACCGTGTCCAGCTCCCGAGACCGCGTAGTCTGCGAGTGTCAGCGCGGTCAGATCAACCAGGACACTTGATCCGCCGAGTCCAACCCTCGCAGAGGGGCCAACATGGACCAGGAGTGGCGAGTGGACCGTGGTCTGGAGCAGATTGGGCAATGACGCATCCTTGAGCAGCACGGCCATTGCGCCGGCGATGCCGAGCGTTTCAGCAACAATCGGTGCTTGGTCGCGTCCGTAGCCGGCTGTGCTGGTTCCCAGACGAATGCGGAGCTCAGCCAGACTCGGGACCAAGCCCTAGGATGGTCATGATCTCGGAATCAGCAACTCCATCGAAGCGTGTCTCACGTGGGTATCCACCCGTATCGCGACCGATACCGATCAACACGCGGCGAAGCGC
>JAFAWJ010000107.1 GCA_019242065.1 Chloroflexota bacterium | reverse complement strand
GCCAACGCCCACCCTCGGCAAGTGGGCGCATGGGCCATGCGGACGGGGCTGGTCCTGCTCTACTGGGCGGACCGGCTCGACGCGGTGGCCTGCACCGATCGGCCTGAGGTGATTGCGGCGCTGGAGGTCACCCTGGGCGCCGACGCGCACGCGGCCGTGACGGAGTTCGGCGAGCCGTCGACTACGGAGCAGGCGCAGCAATTTCGGGACGAGCACTTTTCCGAGCTGTGCGAGCAATGGGGCGAGATGCGGCAGGCGACCCGTCGCCGCTCGCCACGCAGCGTGGCCGATCTTGCGTACGCGCTCTCAGGCCTGCCCGTGGGCGGCCCGCTGCGACCCTGGAGACTGAGCCTGGGGCAGCCGTCGGTACCCGAGCCGGCGATGCTAATTCGGCGCGTGCTCAACGGCCAGGCTCCAGAACGCGAGGCTGCGTTGCCGCGGCGACGGCTCAGGCGGCGGCCGCTGTGTTTGCTCGGCGCAGCCGACTAGAGGAGTGCCAGGCGAGCGATCACCGCCCCGAGCCACACGCCGATGAAGCCAAGGCCGTTGCTGCCGAAGACGTACGCAGCGGCCGGCAGCCAGTTGCCGTCCTGCGCGAGGGTCAGGGCTTCCCAGGCGTAGCTGGAGAAGGTTGTGTAGCCGCCGAGGAAGCCGGTGACGAAGAACAGCCGCCACAGCGGGCTGACCCCGACGCGTGCGCCGATGAAGGACAGGACGATGCCGATGACGAAGGCACCCGAGACGTTGATGATGAACGTGCCATAGGGAAAGTCAGCGCCAAAGCGGTCGGCCGCCCAGTTACCGACGACAAAGCGCAGGTTCGCGCCGAGCATCGCCCCAACGGCGACGGCCACATATTGCACACACTCAAGTATCGACCACAATTGAACCTGTGACCGACGTCGTCACCGTCAACGGCCGCGACTATCACCTGCCCTCGCGTCCGACCGTCGTCCTGGTCATCGACGGCGGCGATCCTCACTACCTTGACGACGCCCTCGCCCGTGGCCTCATGCCACACATGCAGTCAATGATCGCGAGCGGCGGCGCCTACCACGTCGGCCGCGGCTGCCTGCCCTCGCTGACCAATCCCAACAACGTGTCGATCGTCACGGGCGTGCCGCCGAGCCTCCACGGCATCCCCGGCAACCACTATCTCGACCCTGACTCAGGCGAAGAGGTCCAGCTCAGCGACCCGCGCTTCCTGCGCGCACAGACCATCCAAGCCGCCCTCCAGCACCACGGCGCACGCGTCTTGATGGTCACCGCCAAAGACAAGCTGCGCCGCCTGCTCGGCAGCGGCGGCGTGCCGTCGATCAGCGCCGAGCGTGCCCATGAGCTGCGCCTGACCGACCTGCAGATCGACGACGTGTGCGGACTGGTCGGTCGACCCAACCCTGGGACCTACGACTGGGACCTCAGCGCCTACGCCATGGAGCTCGCATTGGCCATCCACCGCCAGGCGCCCCGAGACCTGATGTACGTCAGCCTGACCGATTACGTCCAGCACAAGCAGCCCCCAGGCGGCGAGATGGCCGACCGCTTTTTCTGCCGCTTCGACGAGCTCCTTGGCGCCTACCTGCAGGAGGGCTTCGTCGTCGGCATTACCGCCGATCACGGGATGCAGGCGAAGCCGCGTGTGATCTACCTGGAAGACGTCCTGCTGCAGGCCGGGGTCGACCAGGCCCGCGTGGTGCTGCCGATCACCGACCCGTACGTCGTCCACCACGGCGCGCTCGGCGCCTTCGCCTGGGTCCACCTGCCAATACACCAACGCGAGCGGGCGCGCGAGACGCTCGCCGCGCTGGATGGCATCGAAGAGGTCTACTGGCGCGAGGAAGCCGCCATCATCTTCGAGCACCCCGTCGATCGGATTGGCGACCTGTCCATCACCGCCGACGCGCGGACGGCCCTCGGCAAATCGCGGCACAAGCACGATCTCTCGGGGCTTGGCGACGGCCTGCGCTCACACGGTGGCCACCACGAGCAGCGGGTGCCGATCATCGTCAGCCAGCCGCTTGCCCATGACTACCAGGTCCGTCACGTGGCTGGTGTCGGCAATGCCGACCTGCACGACCTGGTGCTGAACGGAATCACGGAATAACCCCCAGGAACTCCCAGATCGCGGCCAGCTCCACGTCGCTCATCTCGGCGTAGTACGGCCACGACATCGCGGTCTCGATCGCGCTGCCATCCGGTCGACGCCCCGTCCGCATGGCGCGGACAAAATCGGCCTCGTTCCAACTCCCGAGTCCCGCGGGCGTGAGATCGCTGGCGGGCGGACCGCCCGGAACCCGTCCGCCGGCCAGCCCCGGCCCATGGCACTGCGCGCATCCCGCGATGGTGGTGACGTACTCGCCGTACGTCGCGGTCGCGCCAACGCTCACCGGGGCAGGCCGCGGCGCTGAGCGGTCGATGCGTTCGGCTGGCAGCAGGTCGAGCTGGCCAGTCACGAAGAGCAGCCGGCCGAGCGGGTGAATAGCGTTCGGCGGCCAGGATGCGGTGGTGGGTGGTAAGGATGTGAGGTAGGCAACCAGCGCACCCAGGTCGGCGTCACTCAGCACGTTGTAGTGGTCTGAGGGCATGCTCCACAGCTGGCGGCCGCTGGCGTCGACGCCATACCGGATGGCCCGCACGTAGTCCGCGTTGTGGAGGCTCGCGCCTAGACCGCCACGGGTCAGATCCGGAGCCACGACGCGCGCCGACCTGTCATCCAGAACAATGCCGCCATTGAGTGTCGGCCCATGACAGCGGCCACACAGCGCGATCGCGCCGGCGATGTGCTGACCCCGACGGATAGCGCCGACATCGGTCGGAATCGCGACGGTATCGGTCGGCACCGACACGCTGGCATTCAGGCGCGCCTGGCTCACGAAAAATATCGCGAGGGCGCCAGCGAGGAGCAGCAGCGCGACGCCCGAAACGACCAGTCCGCCCGCTTTCAGAATGCCCGCCATTGCGCGGGTGCTATGTACCATGCGAAAGCGTGAAGCTGTGTTATGCGCTGCGACGCGGGGTCTTCTATCCGAGCACGCGGGACGAATTCGGTCAGATGCCACCCAGGGCAGAGCGGCACCGCTACTTACCCCTGGTCAAGTCGATGGGCTTCGACGCCGTCGAGGTCGGCGTGGACGACATGCTCGACGAGCCGGGCGCTCGTGACCTGGCGGGCGAGTTGCATGACCACGGACTCGATATCGGCTGCGTGCGGGCCGGGGGCGGCCTGAGCTCGCCGTTCGGTGCCGCTGAGGCCGCTGCCCGCCTCGAACGCGCGGTTCGGCTGGCGGGCGTGTGCGGCGCAAGTGTCGTCAATTCGGCACTCGTCGGCCCGCTGACCCACCCCGGCGGACCGGGCGCCGGGCATCAGGGCGAGCGCGTGTCACAAGGCTCAAGCCGACTGGCCTCGGAACAGGACTACGTGGTGACCGCTGAGCGGCTCCGCAGCGCCGGTCGGCTGGCGGCGGATACAGGTGTTCGGATTTCCATCGAGGTCCACCAGGGTTCGATCGCCGACAACTCACGCGCGACCCTGCACCTGCTGGACCTCGTCGGACTGGACAGCGTGGGCGCCAATCCGGACCTGGGCAACATCTACTGGCAGTACGAGTACCCGGAGGAGACACCCGAGGCCGCGATCACCGCGCTGGCGCCGCGCGCGGTGTACTGGCACTGCAAGAATCTGCTGCGGACGCACATTCCGGACTTGCAGCGTTCGTTTTTTGCTCGCGTGCCGTTGCCAGATGGTGAAATCGACTACCGCTTCGCCGTCTCGGCGATGCTGGCGGCCGGGTATGACGGCTATTTTGCGGTCGAGGGCGCCCAGAAGGGTGACCAGTTGACACAGGATCGTCGCAGCCTCGACTACGCCCGTGGCCTCCTGGCCGAGCTATCAGCAGCAGCAACCAACGGACGCATCGCCGCCGCCGTGTAGTGGCGGCGCGCCGTTTACCAGGGTTCGGGTCGGTTGGTGTGGCGGCGACCAACCTTCGCCGCCGCTTCCGCATGGCGGCCCGCGCCGACCATCACGCCAGCCTTGATCTGCTCGACCACGTTTTCTGGTGTCACCATTTCCAGAAACGCGACCTTGTTGGCCTGGCAGGCGGCGAGCACACGGGCCCGCGCGGCGAGCATCTCCGGCGGATACGGCGGATCGTGCGCGTCCTCGAAACCGAGTGACATGCCCATGTCGCCGGGACCCCACTCCGCAAAGGAAATGCCAGGCACGGCGGCCACTTTCTCGGCATTGTCCAGCGCGCGCGTATTTTCGATCTTCAACCCCAGCAGCAACTCACCGTCAGGATTCAGCGGCCAGGGATCGGCAACGTGGACGTAGTCGGCGGCGGACAACCCCCAGATCGGCGCCGCCGATCCCTGGCCACCGCTGCCGCGCGTGCCACCCCTGAACGTGTAGCGCGTCGCTTGCACGAATTCGCTGACAGCTTCTGGCGACTCGGCATGGCACAGCAAAATCCCGTGGACACCGGTCGCCAGCACTTGCGACACCATCCACGCGTTGGCGCGAAATACCTCCAGGTCCGCGCCGGTTGCCGGCAACGTGACGATGACGGTCGGCGTGCGGTGGCCACTGGGAGTTGGACCTCCCTCGACCAGACCGCGCATGAACTCCCGCAGTCCAGCGATGTCGAACGGGCCGTGCTCCATCTCCACGGTGATGTAGTCCGCCCAGGTTTTCGCGGCGGCGCAGCCACCGGCGTAGCTACGGTCTTCGGCTGACGTGTAGTAGATCGGTTGGCCCTGCGACAGGAGCTCAACGCACTTGTTGATTCTCATCCTTTGACTGACCCCGCGGTCAGGCCGGCGATCATGAACCTCTGGCCGACCATATACAGAATTATGACGGGAACGGCCGTCAGCAACGCGGCGGCCATCAGCTCGCCCCAGGGTTCGACGTCCGCCACCAGAAGCTGACCCAGTCCGACCGGCAACGTGAACACCTGCGCACTGTTGAGGAACGTCTTGGCATACAGGAACTCGTTCCACGCCTGCGTGATCGCAAACATGGCAACCGCCAACAGAGCCGGCCGGACCAGCGGCAACACGACCAGCCAGTACGTCTGGAATCGATTGCAGCCGTCGATGAGCGCAGCGTCCTCCAGTTCCTCTGGAATGGAGCGGTAGTAGCCCATCATCAACCACGTCGCAAACGGCAGAACAATCGTCGGATACGTGACGATCAGCGCACCCAGCGTGTTGATGAGGTGCAACTGAAACAGGATGGCATACAGCGGAATAAACATCAGCGCCGCCGGCATCAGGTAGGCCACCAGCACCGCGGTGCTCAGGACCCCGACGCCACGCCAGCGCAGGCGGACCAGCGCATACGCACCCAGGCTCGCGGCGAACAGCGACACCAGCGTGGCCACGGCCGCCACGATGATCGTATTCACGTACCAGGTCCCGAACGGCAACTTGGTGAACAAATAGTTGAAATGCTCCAGCGACCAGGGCGCCGGCCAGAACATGCTCTGGACTTGCTGAATCTGGGCCGTGCTCTTGAAGGCCGTCACGAAGATGAAATAGAAGGGCAGCAAGACCCAGAGCAGGACCAGCGCGGTCGCCACCCACAACAGGGCGTGGCCGACACTGGCCTTCCGGCGACGGCTGACGCGTGGAGTTGAGCCCGGCGGATTCAGACGGCGTGACACTGCGCCGGCCCCCGCCTCACACACGCCATTGACCGCCCAGAAAGCGGCGACGATGCCGCGCAGCACCATGCGGAACGGCCACAGCAGCACCATGACGGCGCGCCACACCGGTCCGTCCTCGTCAGTCGAATGCGTCATGTCCTCGCGCCGCATCATGTACCGACCGAGGATCAGGATCAGGATGAAGAGGAATGGCGCGACCGACATGGCGACCGCAATTCCCGCACTGGTCCTCAGCGCTTGAATGGCATATTCGTACGCCAGGATGGCGTAGACGCGCGTGGCGCCGCCGGGTCCGCCACCTGTCAGCAGATACGTCAGGGTGAAGCTGTTGAAGGTGAAGATAGTCGACAGCAGCGTCGCGACGATGATGACGTAGCGGAGGCCGGGCAAGGTGACGTGCAGGAAGCGGCGCCAGGCGTTCGCCCCGTCCACGTTGGCAGCTTCGTAGAGGTCCTTGTCGATGGCTTTCAGTCCGGCCAGGAACAGAATCACGAAGAACGGAATGCCCGACCAGATATTGACGGCGATGACCGATGGCAACGCGGTGCTCGGGTCGGCCAGATACGAAGGACCCTTATTGATGACGTGCAGGACGTTGACCAGGATGTAGTTCAGGCCGCCAAACAGCGGGTCGAGCAGGATCCGCCAGGCCAGGGCGCGCACGATCTCGGGCACGATGTACGGCAGCAGGACGATGCCGCCGATGATGGCTCCCCACCGCGGCAGGTTGTGGAGCAGCAGGGCGATGGCCAGACCCAGCGCAAATTTGAAGGTCTCCGACCAGAACGTGAAGCTGATCGTGACGGCAATCGCGCGCCGGAAAAAGTCGTCCGACCACAGATTCACGTAGTTCTGAAAGCCGACGAAAGCGCCCTCCTTCGTGCCCACGACGTTCAGAAAACTGAGGTACACGGCCTTCACGAACGGATAGCCAACCAGGCCGAAGAGCAACAACGCCGTCGGCAGGAAAAAGAGCCAGCCGACGGGCCAGTCGCGACCCAGCGCCCGCTGCGACGCGAGGAAGGCGTTCTGGCGCGGGGCTGCGGGTCGAGCCCCAACGCCTGCAACTGTGTGTTGAGCTGCCATCCACTACTCCCTGTCGGGTTGGATCAGCGTGACTACTGTCAGATCCTAGCGCTTGCCGATGGTGGTCGCACTACTCGCCTTTGGCGCCAAACTCTTTGTATGTCTGGACGGTCCGGTTATGGAAGTCGGCCAGAACGTCCTCGACGGTTCTGCCGCCCAGGATTGCGCCGAACATGTCTGTCCAGAAGTTGGTGTTGTCGAGCGCGTTCGCCTGGGGCGTCGGTGGCCCAGGCCAGGGTGTGCCAGTGAAGCCGCTCGGATCGTTGAAGACGGCCTGCCAGACCGGCGTGATGTTCTTGGCATACTGCGCCTCGGTGAGCGCTGGCTCGGTCCAGCCCCATTCGCGCGCCGGGTAGACATACCCGGTACTGATGGTGAAGATCTGGTCGAACGACTCCTTGGTCATGAGCGACTGGATGAGCTGGAACGCCGCTTCCTGGTTCTTGGAGCCCTTCATGATGAAGAAGTTCATCGGCGCGCCGCCGCCCTGCAGAATGCGCGCGCCCGGGCCGAGGCCCTTGAACTGTTGTAGGAGTACCGTGTCGTCCTTGACGGGGTTTTGATCGTGCACCGACTGGGCGTACACGGTGCCGGCGTTGTTGGTAAAGGCAATCTGCCCCGCCAGCCAGGCCTCGTTGTTGCTGGGGTCGGTCCAGCCACCAATGCCAGGTGGCAGCATCGCCGCGTACTGCGGATTGGTGTACAGGTCTTGCAGCCACTTGAGGGCGGCAATGTTGTACTCCTTGTACGGATCCTTGTTCAGGACGACGAGCTCGCCAGTTTCGTCAGTGACTTGCCCGCCCCACATGAACAGCGCCAGGCGGACGGTGCTGTCGCCGTCGCCCGAGCGATTGGCGGTCATTCCCCAGCCATACATCGGCTTGCTCGGATCGGTCGCCTTGAGCGACGCGTCGCGTAAGACCTGGTAGTCGACGATGTCCTTGCTGGGATCGACGCCGACCGCCTGGTAGACGCTGGGCCGCGCCCAGAAGCCGCCATTACGACTGAAGTGCGGAATGCCCCAGTACTTGCCATCCAGCTTGAACTGGGCGTCGAACGCGGGCGCCATCTTGCCCTGCTGTTTTTCGATCTCCATCTCGTAATCGGAGACGTCCTCGACGATATCGAGAAAGTGCAGCTGCGAGGCGCCCAGGGTGTGGATCAGCAGGTCGGGTGCGTTGCCAGCTTGCACGGCCGCGGTCAGCTTCTGCACCACGTCGCCCGAGCCCGCGTAGGCCTCGATGTACGAGTGGTCGAGCTGGTAGCCCATTTGCTGGGCCCACTGCTTGATCGAGTTCTCGATGTAGGTGTTGTGGTCGTCGTAGAAGTCGCGCGCCTGGACGACGGTCAGACTGCCGTTGATGTTGACCTTGGGCAGATTCAGTGACGCGGCGGGCGGTGGCCCAGAGAAATTCGAGGCCGCGGCTGGCGTAGCGGCTGCCCCGGCGGCGGGAGCGGAGGTCGCGGCTGCGGCGGCGGTCGGTTTTGCGGCGGCCGCGGCAGTCGTCGGCGCCGCGGCAGCCGGTGCCGTGGTGGGCGCCGCGGCAGCCGGTGCCGTCGTCGGTGACGGATTGGCGGCCTGCGAACAGGCGGCCAGGATCGACATCGCCGCTCCAGTCAGAAAGCTGTACCGCAGTACGCTCCTGCGCGACATGCGCCGCTCGGGCCACCCCGCCCGCTGCGCAGAATCGTCGACGAGACTCATCCCCTGATACCTCCCGCGGCCATCGGGCCGTCATCATCATAAGAGTCGGTTGAGGGTGGATTGTGGCCCCCGCCAGTTGCGGCGTCAACGAACGTTTGGAGCTAGCTATACGCCGCGGTGCCGCCATCGCGGCGAGGGTCAGAAGCACCTCGAAACTCGCCACGGGCATCAATGCTGATGACCTGATTGCGCCCAAAGCTCGGTCCGTAGTTGCTCGGCAGCAAACGCAAGTCGAACCCAGCCTCCGCCAGCGCCTCGCGTCCTTTGCGACTCACCCGCCCCTCGACGAAGACCGGGCCGCCCTCGCAGTGCACGCGCGGCGCCGAGACCGCTTCGACAGGGCTCAGCTTCCCGTCGACCAGGCCGACGATGACCTGCAACACACTCGTTACGATCGCGTTCGTCCCCGGCGCTCCGCTGACAATGGTCGGGCGACGGCCGTCGAAGACAATCGTCGGCGCCATGCCCGAAACGCGGGCTTTGCCCGGCTGGATCGAGTTCGGGCCACCGGGTCGCGGATCGAAAAGGTCCATGCCGCTGTTCAATGCCACGCCAGTACCCGGCACGATCACGCCTGAAAAGATGCCGAGCGTGTGCGTCAGCGCCACGGCATTGCCTTCCGCGTCATAGGTGGACACATGTGTCGTACCTTCACCGCCAACGCTCGCAACCGCGGGCCGTCTGACCTTGTCTCTGAGGCGGCTGGCCGCCGCGTCGCCCCAGGCCGGCGAGGTCAGCTCGGCGACGGGGACGTCGACAAAGTCCGGGTCGGCGACCGCGCGCAGCCTGGCCGCGAAGCCCTCGTGCATGGCACCCGCCAGCAGCACATACGACTCGGCGGATTCGGGCACCAGTGCGTCGAAATGATTCAGCAGGTGGAGCATCTGCACAAGCGTGATCCCACTGGCAGGTGGCGCCGCACTGGCGACCTTCAAACCACGAAATGCGCCGTTAATCGGCTCCGACAGCCGCACCGTGTACCCGGCCAGGTCGTCGCGTGTGACGTAGCCGCCGCCATGCGCCAGCTCGTCGGCGATGCTGCCGGCCAGCGCACCCGCGTAGAAGTCGCGCGCGCCTGCGCGGGCCAGGTGTTCAAACGTGTCCGCCAGGTTGGGGTTCGACCAGTGGTCACCCGGCCGCTTGATGCTGCCGTCCGCTCGACACCACAGCCGAGCGGAGTCCGCCGTATACGTCATGCGTTGCGCGCCGCCGGGCATACCCGGTTGCTGGACGCGCTGGACGAACTCGAAGGCGAATTCCGGCGCGGGAAACCCGTCTCGGGCGAGCAACGCCGCGGGCGCGATCAACTCGGCCCAGGGCAGCCGGGCACGAGCATGCAGGCTGGCGAGTCCAGCCACCACCCCGGGCGTGCCCACCGAGGTATGACCCAGATTCGCGCGATGATCGTCGAACAGCGTGTAGTTGCCAAGCTCGGTGCGACCTCGAAAATCCGCGGCCCACATGTCGGGCGTGGCACGTGAACCAGCCCGCGCATGGAATGCCATGTGCTGGACGCCACCCGGCCACGCATACGTGGCGCACCCGAAGCCGCCCAGGCCGCACATTTGCGGATCGGTCACCATCTGCGCGAAGGCAGTCCCGATCGCGGCGTCGAATGCATTGCCGCCACGGGCCAGAAGCTCGGCGCCGATTTCCGCCGCCATCGGTTGCGGCGCGACCACCACACCTCTCATCGATTTAACCTTAGCCCGTACACTCTCGGCGGTGAGCGACGCTCCGGAACCGCGGCTCAGCGCATCCGTCATCCTCGTGCGCGACGGGCCGGCTGGCCTGGAAACGTTCATGGTGCTGCGCCATGCCCGCTCGCCTGCGTTCCCCAGCGCATACGTCTTCCCGGGCGGAACGGTCCACCACGATGACCTGGAGCTGCGCGTATCCGACGACGACGCGCGGATCGTCAAAGACATGTCAGCCAGGTCCGACGCCCCGCTGTCCGACGAACAGGCAGCCGCCGTCTATATCTGCGCCGTGCGCGAGCTCTTTGAAGAAGCTGGCGTGCTCCTGGTGCGCGATGGCACGGGCCATCTGCTGGAAGTGGACGTCGCCGAAGTCACGCTGCAGGAGCGGCTCGAGTCGACACGTCTGGCATTGCAATCCCACGCGCTGTCTTTCAGCGAGGTGCTCGCGGAACACGGCTGGCGGTCGGCGTTCGATCGGCTCGTGCCTTTTTCACACTGGATCACTCCAGCGAGCGTGGCCACCCGCTTCGATACCCGCTTCTTTCTCGCCGAACTCCCACGTGGACAGTCGGCGCTGCACGACACGATCGAAACGAGTGAGGGTGTCTGGCTCACCCCTGCGCGGGCGCTCGAGCCCGACTATCACACCCTGTTTCCCACAAGTGAGCACTTGAAGCGTCTGGCCGTGTTCCAGGTCGTCGCCGACCTGATGGAATTTGCCAGGACCAAGCCCATTCGTACGGTCCGGCCGGATACGAACCGCGACGGCGAGGGCGCCCGCATCGCCATTCCCTCAGATCTGGTCGATGCGTGGTGACGACCATGCCCAGCTCACCCTGAACGGTCCAGGAACGGCAAGTCGAAATCGTCGGCCAACCGGTCCGGATCCGGCACGATGATCTGTCGTCCGAAGCGTCGGATATATCCGTCCTGCTCGAGCCGAGCCAGCATGCGGGTCACCGTTTCCCGCTTGACGCCAATTTCGAGAGCCAGGTCGGCGTGCCGCGGCACCCCGCGCAGACGCAGCCCGCCGCCCGGGTGAACGTCGCTGCCAGTCCGTGCCAGGCGGTACAGCACCCCGGCCAGGCGCGCGCGCGCCCCGGTCGGAGCCATGCGACTCATCACCTCGTCGGCTTCGCGGACGCGCACCCCTAACCGCGTCGCAAGCTCCAGCAGCGCCTGCGGCCACCGCGACGCCAGGTCGAGAAACTGCCGTCCATCGACCACGCAGACGTCGACGTCCGTCTCGGCCTGAGCCAGCAGTCCGCCGGCGTCTGAGGTCAACAGCCCGGTGACGCCAAACAGCTGGCCTGTTCCCAGGCGCTCGACGGTCACCTCGCGCCCGTCGCGCTCGCGATGAAACAGGCGCACCGTGCCCGTGCGCAGCACACACACCAGCTCGGGACGGGTCTGTCGGTCGACGATCAGCTCACCGCGTGAGAAGTGCCGCGGCGACATGGCGTCGGCCAGACCTTCGGCCTCGCGCTCGGCCAGATACCGAAACAGGTCCACCTGGCGGATGTACCAGGTACACGCCCGAGCCGCGGTCGCGAGCATGGACCGGTACGTTAACGTACTGACGCCTTGCTAGAGCCACCCCAGCCGACGGATCGCGCGCGTTTCGTTCCGGCCCTGCACCCACCCGAGGAGCCACCGCGCGCCGCGCAGTGGTTCGCCTTCAGCGGTGATCGTCTACTCGTCCGTATCGACGGTGAGACCGCTGCGCCTATCGACTACGCCGACCTGGCGCAGCTTGGCGCCGACTTCGAGTCCGGCCACTACCTGGGCCGCCTCGACGCCGACCTCGACTGTTACGCAGTCGACGTCGAAGTAACGTCCGAGTCCTTGCCGGCTGGCATGCGCGCCGAGGGCCTGCGCGGGTTGTACGGTCGGCTCGCGGACGACCTGTACGCGGTCGCGGGTCGGGCCGTACAGATCCTCCTGTGGGACAAGACCCACCGCTTCTGCGGCCGCTGCGGCCAGCCAACGGTGCCCGCGCCAGCCGATCGCGCCAAGCTGTGTCCGCAATGCGGACTGCTCAGCTTTCCGCGCCTCAGCCCGGCCGTCATCATGCTCATTCAGCGGGGTGACGAGGAGTTTCTGCTGGCGCGCAACCGTGGCTTCGCCGACGGCTTCTACAGCGTCCTGGCCGGCTTCGTGGAGCCAGGTGAATCACTGGAGGAAGCGGTCGCGCGTGAAGTCCGCGAGGAAGTCGGCCTGGAAATTCGCGACATTCGCTACTTTGGCAGCCAGCCATGGCCCTTTCCCCACCAGTTGATGATCGGCTTCACCGCGCACTATGCCAGCGGTGAGATCAGGCTTCAGGCGGACGAGCTCGTCGAAGCCAACTGGTATTCCCGCGGTGGACCCTTGCCCCACTTGCCCGGCAAGTTGAGCATCGCACGCCGCCTCATCGATTGGTTCGTGGGTTAGGTCTAGCCGGGCGGTCCTCAGGCACCGCCCGGCTGACGTTCCCTACGTCAGGGTTGAATCGGCTGGCTGGGATTATTGCTCGGGATGAGATTGAAGGTGGCGCTTGCCGTGTTCGACTTCCCCGTGACAGAGGAGAAGGCTGTCACGTACAGCGTGTGCGAGCCCGGTGCGAGGGTTTCCAGGTTGTACGTCAGAACCCAGCCGCCGAAGCGGAAGTCCTGGCCGAAACCATCCTGAATTATCGAGCCCTGCGGATGCGCGGCATTGTTCAGATGACCGGCGTTGTTGACCAGGACGACGACGCCCTGCGTGGGACCCGCTGCCGGCGGACCGCCGAAAACGCCGGGGGCCGTCAGGTCACCAGGCTGGGCCGGCGCATCGATATACGCGCTGATCGTGCTGATCCCAGCCCCCTGGAATTGCGTGAAGATGTTGTTCGTGGCACCAAGGCACGAGGGGCATCCGTTGAGGCTCAACGCCTGACCCACCCCTGGTCGCAGTAACGCCAGCGAGTTGGCCACCGAGCTCAGTGGATTGCGATCCAGCGCCACGCCACTGAACACTGCCTGATTGTTGAGCTGGCGCTGGGTCCATGTCTGCCCATCCTGGGGCTTGGCGATGCTCACCACCGGGTCGTTCGGGTACGGCAGAACTGGAGGCTGAATCGAGGTCACCGTGGACTGGCGATGCCACCACCCCTTGCTGGGGGTATGGATGTACAGGCGAAGGTTCACGTTACCGGCCGGCAGGCTGGACAACGCACTGGATGGCACGACCCCGCTGAAGCCAGAGTTAATGAAGTTGCTTCCGATCGCGGCGGAGATATCCGGACGTGACAGACCAACCGTGGCGCTGCCGAGCTTGGTGCCACCGTTGCCCATCTCACCCGTCCAGACTTCGACGGAGTCGATACCCGACCATCCCGCGGCGGTCGTATCGGCGGCCCAGCCTGAGACAAGCACCCCCGTCCCCGTATTGACGATCTGTCCGATGCGCGGCGCCTCGACGCGACCGATGTACGTGCTCGATCCCACGGCGCCAGGGCCGGCGGACCAGAGCACTAGCAACTTGGCTGGCGGCGGCGTTCCTGAGGTCTGCTCCTGGCCAGGAGTCACGGCCGGCCTGGCGCGCCTGCCTGGGAACCAGGTTGGCTTTGTTGCGCATAGGTCGGCGCAAACGTGGTCAGCAGCAAAGATGCCGCCAGCCCGAGGCCGCTAATCAGCTTGAGTCGATGAGTGCGTCCTAACGCAGTGGACCCCCTCCCAAAATATGCCAGTCCGCCGCGCACTGAACGAGTGCCCCTTCAAACACGTCAAGAGGACTCTCGTCAGGAGTTTCTTATGAAATCACGGTAGACTGTGAGGTCCCATGGTCCAGGCCACCCCCACCACGTCGTCGGAGCCCGTCGACGTCGATCAGGTCTTGCGCGCCGACCGCGAACACCTGATCCATCCGCTCTATCACCCCACCGATCACAGCCAGCCGATGGTGATCGTCCGCGGCGAGGGCGCGGAGGTCATCGATGCCGGCGGCAAGCGCTACTTCGACGCGCTGTCCGGCTTGTGGAACGTGAACGTCGGACATGGCCGCGCCGAACTCGCCACGGTCGCCGCCGAGCAGATGAGCACGCTCGCCTTCAACAATAACTATGTCGGCTTCGCCAACATCCCCTCCGCCCAACTCGCCGAGAAGCTCGTCGATCTGACGTACTCCAACCTGAACGCGGTGTACTTCACGACTGCCGGCGCGGAGTCCAACGAGTCAGCCTTCAAGACGGCGCGCTTCTTCTGGAAGCTGCTCGGTAAGCCAGACAAAGTGAAGGTCATCTCGCGTCGTTGGGGGTACCACGGCGTCACCATGGCCGCCGCCAGCGCAACCGGCCTGCCGACGTACCACCGCATGTTTGCTCCGCTGGTGCCCAACTTCATCCAGACCATCGCTCCGTACCGCTTCCGCTGCGAGCTGGAGACGGGTGGTACGCGCCCGTGCACCGCCCCACACGAGCACGACTACGCGGCCGCGCTGGAACAAACGTTGATTGAGGAGAACCCGGACACCGTCGCTGCCATCCTTGCCGAGCCCGTCCAGGGGGCAGGTGGGGTCATCGTACCCCCGGATGACTACTGGCCCAAGCTGCGCCAGATCGCCGATCGTCATCACGTCCTGCTGATCGCCGACGAGGTCATCACCGGCTTCGGCCGCACCGGCAAATGGTTTGCGCTCGACCACTGGGGCGTGCAGCCCGACATCATGAGCTTCGCCAAAGGTGTCACCAGTGCCTACCTGCCACTCGGCGGCATTATGGTCAGCCATCAGATCCAGAATGCGATCAACGAGGCGCCCCTGGACCTGAAGTTCACACACGCGGCGACCTACTCCGGACACCCCGTGTGCTGCGCGGTGGGTCTGGCCAACGTGGCGATCATCGAGCGCGAGGGTCTCGTTTCGCGCGCAGCGGAGGTCGGCTCTCGATTTCTGGACTTGCTTCGTCGTCAGCTCGAGCCGCTGAAGACCGTCGGTCAGGTTCGCGGACTGGGCATGATGGAAGCGGTCGAGCTGGCCGATCCGGATGCAACTGGCGCCGCCTACTACGACAACGCGGTGCCAGTGGCCGCACGCGTCGTTGCCAACTGCGTCGCCAACGGCATTCTGCTGCGACGAATCAACAACACCATCGTGATGGCACCGCCCCTCATCAGCACGGAGGATCAACTGCGTCGACTCGTGGAGGTCCTGGCGGAGTCGATCGATTCGACCTCGCGCGAGATCTGATGCCCCAGCGGACCCCACGCCAGTGGGAAAGCGCCGTCGACAAGCAGATTCGCGAAGCCGAGGAGCGCGGCGAGTTCGACAATCTGCCGGGCCGTGGCAAACCCCTCCACCTCGAGGATTGGGATGCCGAGTGGGGCATCGCCTACCACGTGCTCAAACAGGCGGGTGAAACCCTCCCATGGATCGCCCTCGGTCGCGACATCGAAGCCGCGCAGGCGCGCCTGCGCGGCATGCTGGCGCAGGTGCCGCGCATCGCGCCTGCCGAGCGACAACGCGCTCGCGAGCGCTACCTGTGCGAGGCGGCCGCCGTGGACAAACTGCTAGAGGAGTACGCCTTCATCGTGCCAGTCCGCCACCTGGAGCGCGGGCGGCTCCCTCGGCACATCGCCGCTGCCCAATTCGACGCCGCGTCTGACTCGTCCGCGTCTGACTCGTCGTCGTCCTGATTCAGATTACTGCTGGACCCACCACGTCTCGGGGTACGCCTGCCCCCCGCGCGCGTA
>JAFAWJ010001049.1 GCA_019242065.1 Chloroflexota bacterium | reverse complement strand
TCAGGTTGCGGGAACTAGCGTCTGCCACGCTGCCACTATGGAGTCAACACCGTAGCCGTCCCTCACCCTGTGGAACTCCCACTAGCATAGAGGCGTGGAATTGCGGGATATCCGCTACTTCGTTGCTGTCGCATCCGAGCTCCACTTTGGACGTGCCGCGCAAAGACTGCTCATATCGCAACCGGCGCTGAGCCAGCAGATTCGCAGTCTCGAGGCTGAACTGGGGCTCAGGCTGCTCGAGCGCAACAGCAAAGGTGTCCAGCTGACAGCGGCGGGCAAGGCTTTCTTGCCCGAAGCGACGGCCGTTGTCCAGCAGGCGGATCACGCGCTCGAAGTCGCACGCGCTCTTGTGGAGGGTGCCACGGGTCACCTCCGCCTGAGCCATCTTCGCACGATGCCTCGCGGCCTGCCTGAACGAATCGTCAGCGAGTATGGGCGGCGATATCCGGCCGTCGAGATCATCCCCGAGTCGGGCAGTACAGAACAGAATGTCGAGCGTATTCGTGCTGGGCAGTTGGACCTTGCATTCGTGCTCGCCCCGCTGGAGACGTCGCCGGAGCTTGGTTTCGTGGAGATCGCAACGGAGCCCATGATCGCCGCGATACCCAGAGCACATCCACTGAGTCGGCGGCGCCGCATTCGCCTTGCGGACCTGGTTGGCATTCCGCTCGTGTGGTTCCCCCGTCACAACAGTCCAGGATTTTATGACAGCAGTCTGTCCGAAATGTACGGGGATGTGACACCGCAAATTGTGCGCACGGAGCCGAACGAGGAGCGAATGCTGATCGCGGTCTCAGAAGGAGCCGGCATCACCATGCTGCTCGCTGCTCGCACGGCCACGCTGAGGTTTCCCGGAGTGGTGTATCGCCGTTTTGTTGATCCTCAGCCGGCTGGTCTGCTTGCGCTCGCGTTCCACCAGCCGCCTGCGCCGCCCGCTCGGCGCTTCGTCGATCTCGCCCGAGAGATGGCACGCCTGTGAGCAACGATAAGAGAGACTTATCGAACAACAGGCATTTCGTCTTGGACACGAACCCACAACGCGCGTTTTAACTGAGTCTGAAGACCACGTCAGTACGGCCCGCGCGGACCGCACACGCCATCTGACGCGATCGCAGCAGAAGCGCGGAGTTCGTGTGCGCGACCGCGCCGGGTGCTCGCTCCGGCCTCGGCGTCAGCGCCATCAGGAGGAATTAGGGAAGTATGCAAACTCGGAGAAACGAAGCAACTACGTCGTCATGCGGTGTGACCGATCTGCAACAGGTGTCGCCCGCTCTCGCGCGGTACCGGCAGACAACCCTGTGTGGCGACCTCTGGAAGCGTCCTGACCTGGGAAGCCGCGATCGCAGCATCGTCACCCTCAGCGCCCTGATCGCGCGTAATCAGGTCATCGAGCTGCCGTTGTATCTGGACCTGGCGCTGGACCACGGCGTCACACCCGGTGAGATCTCGGAGATCATTACCCATCTCGCCTTCTACGTTCTACGTGACGGTGAGCGCGCTGATCGCCGCCGGTCAGAGCGCGCAGATTTCGTTCCACCTCAACCGTGCCGTGGATAACGGCCTAACACGGGCCGAGGCCTCGGAAGTCGTCGCTCACCCCGCGTTTTACGCGGGCTGGCCAAATGCCATGTCAGCGGTGCCCATCGTGAAAAGCGCGTTTGACGCGCGCGCCGCCGCGGTCGCACCCGCCGCCCTTGCATAACAGGAGGAACAAAACATGAAGGGAGCAGTTCTGTACGCTCCTGCTGACGTACGTCTGGTAGATCGCGAAACACCCAGGATCGTGGAGCCGAGGGATGCCGTGATCCGGCTATCCGCGGCCTGCGTTTGCGGCTCGGATTTGTGGGACTATCGCGGCATCAATGCCGTCAGCCAGCCGAAGCCCATGGGCCACGAATACTGCGGCATTGTCGAAGAGGTTGGCGCTGAGGTCCGCTCAATCAAACCGGGCCAGTTCGTCATCGGCTCGTTTTTCGCCTCAGACAACACCTGTCCCAATTGCCAGGCGGGTTACCAGACCTCGTGCCTCCACAAAGAGTTCGTGGCTGGCGCGCAGGCGACACATCTGCGCGTGCCACTGGCCGACGGCACCCTGGTCACGACTCCCGAGCTTCCCTCGCCGGACCTCATCCCGAGTCTGCTCACGCTTTCGGACGTGATGGGCACCGGGTGGTTCGCCGCGGATGCGGCAAACGTGCAGCCGGGCAACACGGTGGCCGTCGTCGGCGACGGAGCGGTCGGACTGCTGGGCGTGCTCTCCGCGAAGCTGATGGGCGCCGAGCGGATCATCGCCATGAGCCGCCACGTGGCCCGGCAGAAGCTCGCGCGTGAATTCGGCGCGACGGATATTGTCACGGAGCGCGGCGACGAAGGCGTTGCGCGCATCAAGGAGTTGACGAATGGCATCGGCGCCGACTCGGTGCTGGAGTGCGTCGGGACGCAGGAATCGATGCAGCAGGCCGGTCGTTCGACGCGACCCGGCGGCTCAGTTGGATTCGTTGGTGTGCCGCATGGTGTGGAGATCAGCGGTGAGCGTCTGTTTTACGCGCACATCCACCTGCATGGTGGACCCGCTCCCGTACGGCGCTTCCTGCCGAAGCTGATCGAACTGGTGTGCAGGGGCACCATCAATCCAGGACGCGTCTTCGATCTCGTACTTCCCCTGGAGGAAGTCGCGGAGGGCTACCGCGCCATGGACGAACGTCGCGCGATCAAGACACTCCTTCGAATTGGAGCGGAGTAGCAGTGAGTGCTGCACTCCAACAACGAGTCACCGCGGCGGAGCACCCGACGGCTCCCGCGCACCTGTCAAACGAACCGTATCGGCGGCACGCTCCGCGCGCCACCCTGATCGTCGCGGTCCTGGGCATGTTCGTGGTCACCCTCGACGCCCTGGTCGTCAACGTCGCGCTGCCCGCCATCGGGTCGGACCTGGGCAGCGGCATCGCCGGCCTGCAATGGGTGATCGACGCCTACACGCTGACGTTCGCCGCCCTGCTGCTATCGGCTGGAGCGAACGTCAGCGTGTAGGCG
>JAFAWJ010001046.1 GCA_019242065.1 Chloroflexota bacterium | reverse complement strand
TGGCGGTCGAATGGGGTCGCGTTCGGTCAGCCGATCCTGGGTGGCGACAACTTCCGGCATAACGTCGGTCTGGTGCAGCGCCTGCGGGAAGAAGTGGCCAGGCCGAAAGGTCTGACCGTCGCGCAGCTGGCACTGGCGTGGGTCGTGCGCAATCCGACGATCACCACGGCGATGGTCGGCGCGCGCGTGCCGGCGGAGATCGAGGAAAACGTGGGCGCCGCGACTGTCGAACTCTCTGACGCCGACGACCGCCAGATCCGGAGCATCATGGGTGAAGCGAAGGGGCGTGTCGACGTCTTCCGACCCTTCAGCTGGGCCATGCAGGTGTGGTCGTAATTCGTCTGTAGGCTCTTTTCGGGCTCCACGTGACGCGGCCGACCGTAGGCTGGTCACGTGGACCACGCGCCAGACGGCTTCGGCTTCGAGCAATGGGTCGACGCCTTTCTGGGCAGTCTGGGTGGCAAGTCGCCGCGTACGTACATCACGTACCAGTCCGGGCTGGCGCGTTACAGGGAGTTCCTGGAGTCGCGCGCGCAACTCGAGGGCTGGCAGCCCGCGGCGCTGGGGCCAGGTTCGCTCGAGGACTTTTACGGCTGGCTGGTCCGCCATCATGGTCGCGAGCACCGCGCGACGGTCGCCACGTACCTGTCCGGACTGCGGGCGTTCGTGCGCTACCTGGCGCGACGCGCGGTACTGCGGCCGGGCGTCACCTACGAGCAGATGCGGGACAACGTCCAGCAGGTCATGGGCCGTTCGAGCTACAAGACGCCGCGTATCGACCAGGGCCTGCCACTACTGGTGACGCACGTGCTCGAGCAGTCAGTTCCGTCAAGCACGGAGCGGGGCGGAGTCAAACGTCTGGAGGCGCTGCGCGACCGCGCGCTGATACTGACGCTGTTTTGCACCGGCATGCGGCGTGAAGAGGTTGCCCGACTCGACCGCTACGACGTCCAGGACGGCTGGGCGGATCGGGCGCTGATTACGGGCAAAGGCGAAAAAGAGCGCGTGGTGTTTTTCGACGAGCTGACCCAGTCGGCACTGCGCGAGTATCTCCTGGCGCGTGAGGATTCGCTGCCGCCGATGTTTTTGCGGCATGACAACCACCGCGGACGCAGCGCGGGACACGGCGGCCAACGCTGGCGACTGTCGCCGCAGTCGGTCTGGGCGATCGTCAAGCGTTATTCGCGCGCGGTGGGCGTGCCCGCGACGACGCACCACTTTCGGCACTCCAAGGCCAGCGTGCTGCTGAATCGCGGGGCGAGCCTGTCGGAGGTGCAGGACATCCTGGGGCACGCCTCGCCCGAGACGACCAAGCGCATTTACGCGCATTACCAGACGCAGCACTTAAGGGATGCGTTCGATCGCTACAGCGCGTCGGCGGAGGAACTGGTGGCGGAGTTGCCGCCCAGTCGGCGCCAGCGGACGGGCGGGGACACCGATCGGCTGGCAAGCCAAGACGACTGACCGCCGGAGACGGTAGGTACAGCTTCGCGCCGCGGTGAAAACGGAGTCTTCACCTGACTTGCCCGAAGATCGCGTAGCGCACGCGCGAGTCTTAGAGATGCAACTCCCACGTCTCGGAGACCAGGTCGTGGCCGAAGGCGTGGTTTGGCTCTGAACTGATCAGGGCGAAGCCTGCCTGGGCGTAGAGGTGGCGGGCGGCCAGCAGATTGCTCTGCGTCCACAGACGCACGGTGTGATAGCCCGCCGAGCGGGCGAACGCGAGCAGCTCTTGCACCATCTGACGGCCGATGCCGAGACCGCGGGCTTCAGGCTCGACCAGGAACAGGCGCAGTTTGGCCACGCGCTTGCTGGCTTTGACCAGGAAGACGCAGCCCACGCGCTCGCCGGCGCGCTGGGCGATCCAGACGCGCTCGCGATCGCCGTCGAAGCGGTCGACGAACCTGGCGACGATGCTGGCGACCAGGGACTCGAAAGTCAGGTCCCAGTCGTACTCGGCGTGGTAGATGGTGGCGTGGCGCTCGACGACCCAGCCAAAGTCGCCGGGTTGGGCCTGGTGCCGCAGCGTGAACGAGGGGACTCGTTCAGGCTCGTCGTCGAGCAGGCGCTCGATCTGGGCCATGGCGGCGAGCAGGCGCACCTGGTGTGGCTCGGGTAATTCGGCGAGGAGGCTGGCGATTTGCTGGCGAGCGCTGGCTTCCAGCGGATCGAAGGTGGCGCGGCCAAGGTCGCTGAGGCTGAGGTAGGTTTCGCGACCGTCGCGCTCAGATCGCGTTCTGTCAAGCAGGCCACGGGTGACGAAGTTGCGCAGAATGCGGCTCAAGTAGCCGGGGTCGAGCTCCAGGTCGCGGGCCAGGGCTGAGGCGGTGAGGGGCGCGCGATGCGCCAGCTCGTACAGGACGCGGACTTCGGCAAGGGAAAACGGGCTGCGCAGGTAGCCGTCCTGGAGGACGCCGATGCGTCGGGTGTAGAGGCGATTGAAGCGGCGCACCTGGTCGACACGCTTCGCGGCTGAAGCAGGAGTGGTCACTGGGTCTCCCGACGGGCGATGACGCTCCACACGTCTGAGATGCGAAGTCGGACACGGGCGGACGAGGATCTGCGAGCAGTCATTGACGGTGTCAAGGATCTTGTTGACGCTGTCAACCGAACAGACACACGGCCAGGATAGTTGACAGGGTCAAGTATGTCATCCGACTTCGTCAAACGGATGCCAATCGGGTGCCGGCTTCGGTACAGTCTCTTCTTCACCACGCATGAGTCCCGCATCCACCGCCACCCGCAAGCCACCCGCCAAGCCGACTGGTCCGCGCATCCGCACGCTGGTCACCAACCGCCAGGCGCCGCACGACTACCTCATCCTCGAAACCGTCGAGGCGGGTATTGCGCTGCAGGGCACCGAGGTCAAGTCGATCCGTGCCGGCAATGTCAATTTGCGGGACGCGTACGCGCGCGCCGAAAACGGCGAGATCTACCTGTGGAATGCGCACATCGCGCCGTGGGATCAGGGCAACCGCTGGAATCACGAGCCGCGGCGACCGCGCAAGCTGCTGCTGCATACGCGCGAGATTGGCCGGCTGCAGAGCAAGGCGTCCGAGAGCGGCAACACGCTCGTGCCGCTGCGCATCTACGACAAGAACGGCAAGATCAAGGTGGAGCTGGCGCTGGGCAAGGGCAAGCGGCAGTGGGACAAGCGGGTGGCGATCGCGGAGCGCGAGAGCAAGAGGGAGATCCAGCGGGCGATCAAAGAGGCGTTCGCCCGCTGAGCCGCGCCGTAGCCGCCGCTCGACGTGTTGTGGACGC
This sequence comes from Chloroflexota bacterium, assembly GCA_019242065.1. The sequence goes on along the minus strand of JAFAWJ010001046.1, from coordinate 5,351 downwards.
CATTCGTCACGACGGGTGACGTGACCAGCACAAACGCTCGAGATGTGGACCTGCGACCTACGCGCTAGGCCCCACGACTTACGGCCTAGGGCGAGGTCGACAACCTGGGGCGTGTCACGCGTTGCGGCTCCGCGCTGCCCTGGGTGCATCAGTCGGCTGCAGTCTGAGTACTGAAATCTCAGCCTGGTACATTACCGCGCATGCTGAAGACACGGGTGTGCGAGCTGCTCGGCATTGAGCATCCCGTCGTGCTGGGCGGCATGGCGAGTGCCACCGGTCCTGAACTGGTGGCCGCCGTGTCGAACGCGGGTGGGCTGGGGATCCAGGGTGTTGGCTCGGGACGCGGCAGGCCGACACCGGCGGCGCTCGCCGGGGACATCCGTGGCCGCACGGACCGGCCATTTGGCCTGAACATGCTGCTGTTCATGGCTGACGACGAGGCGATCGCGGCCACGCTGGCGGCCGGGGCACCCGTCTTTTCGACGGCCTGGCCCACGCCCGAGCAGGATCTCGGCGCACTCTTTGCCCGCGCCCACGCTGGCGGCGCGCGAGTCGTGCACATGGTCGCCTCAGTGCCTGATGCGCAGCGCGCTTGCGAGGCCGGCGCGGACGTCATCGTCGCCCAGGGGAGCGAGGGCGGTGGGCACATCGGCGTCATGGGCACGCTGCCGCTGGTCCGCATGGTGGTGCGGGCGGTGGCGCCGGTGCCGGTACTGGCCGCGGGCGGGATTGCGGATGGCGCCGGACTCGCGGCGGCGCTCATGCTCGGCGCCGAGGGGGTCCTGCTGGGTACGCGCTTCGAGGCGACCCTCGAGTCGCCGCTGCCGGCGGCCTATCGTCAGGCCATCTGCGAGAGCGACGGCCATGACACGTTCGTCACCGAGATTCCCGACGTGGTCAGCGGCAGCGTGTGGCCGGGAGCTTACGCCCGCGTCCGCCGCAACCGGGTCATGCAAGAGTGGCGCGGTCGTGAGGGCGAGGTGCGCACGCATCGGGCAGAGCTCAGCCGGCGTTTCGGCGAGGCCAGAGCGCGCGGCGACGTCGACGAAGGTGTGCTGATGATCGGTCAGGATGCGGGGCTGATCGATCGGGTGGAGCCGGCCGGGGACGTCGTGCGGCGCATCGCCGCCGAAGCCGAAGCGCTTCTCACACGTCGGGTCGCCGACGTGCTGGTCCAACCTTCGAGCATCAGCCGGTAGCTAGCGGCGGCCGAATTCTTTTTCCAGCTGGGCGTGGCTGAGCAGGATCGCCGTGGGGCGACCGTGGGCGCAGGTGCGGCACAGCGTGGCTTCGCTCAGGCGACGCAACAGCGACTCCATCTCGGCCTGGGCCAGCACGTCGCCGGCGCGGACCGCCGATTTGCACGCCAGGACCGTGGCCAGGCGCTCGGTCCAGCTGGCGTGCTGCTCGATGACCAAGCCGTGGGTATTGGTGGCCAGCGTGACCAGCGTTTCCCTCACGACGCGCTGGGGTGAGCGGTCGACCAGCACGCCCGGGACACCGCGGACCAGCACCTGCCGCGGCCCGAAGACCTCGATCGAAAAGCCGAGCTGCGTCAGCTCGATTCGGGTCTGCTCGACCAGGGCCACGGCCGAGGCGGGCACGTCCAGCACCAGCGGCTCGAGGAGCAGCTGCTGCTCGGGACGTCGACTCAATGCCAGGCGCAGGTCCTCGAGCAGGACGCGCTCGTGGGCCGCGTGCTGATCGACCAGGTACACGCCAGCCTCGCCTTCGGCGATGATGTACGTCTTGCCAGCCTGACCCAGGACGCGTAGCTCGCGCAGTGACTCGGCGCCGTCCAAGCGTGACTCGGGCGACTCGGACGCCCACGTCGCCACTGGCCACTCGGCCGTGGCCAGTGCGGCGCGCAGGGCGCGCTGGATTGCCGCGTACACGGCCCGCTCGCGCAGGAGTTTGACTTCGAGCTTGCTGGGGTGGACGTTGAAGTCGACCTCGTCGGGCGGCACGCGCAGGTCCAGGACGGCGACCGGCTGGCGGCCGACGGGGATCAGCGAGCCGTAGGCCTCGACGACCGCGTAGCTGAGCGTGCGATTTTGCACTGGGCGGCGATTGACCAGCACGGTGACGCCGGACCGACCGGACCGGTTGTAGCTGCCGTCGGCGCACACGCCGCTCGCCTCGACGACCGCGCGCCGCGCGTCGTCCTCGAGGGTCGTGGCTGGAATATCGACCAGATGATCGGCGGAATCGGCACCGACGACGGCGACCAGCGTCGTGCGCAGATCGCCGTCGCCGGGCGTGAGCAGCGCTTCGCGACCGTCGACCAGCAAGCTGAACTGGACTTCAGGAAAGCCGAGCGCCAGGGGTGCGACGGTCTGGACGCACGCGGCTGCCTCCGCGGTACGCGCGCGCAGAAACTTTTTGCGAGCCGGAAAGCGTGCAAACAGCCCGTCCACGGTGAGCGTCGTGCCTACGGAGCGAGCCAGGGGCTGGACGGAAAAGGCGCCCATCTCGACTCGCAGCTCAGCCCCGACGGGCTCGTCGACAAAGCGAGTGGAGCAGGTGACGTCGGCGACGGCCGCGATGCTCGGCAGGGCCTCGCCGCGAAAGCCGAGGGTGGCCAGGGCGTTCAGGTCGGTTTCGGTGCGCAGCTTGCTGGTCGCGTGGCGGCGAAAGGCCAGCTCGACCTCGTCGGCGGCGATGCCGCAGCCATCGTCGGCGACCACGATGCGCTCCGCGCCGCCGGCCTGGATCTCGACGCGAATGTGGCGCGCGCCGGCGTCGAGCGCGTTTTCGACCAGCTCTTTGACGACCGATGCTGGCCGCTCAATGACCTCACCAGCGGCGATCTTGGCGGCCAGGTGGGGATCCATCACGCAGATGCTGGGTCGACTCACCCACCCCCCGCCCCCTCCCTCTCTTGCGCAGAGAGGGAGGGGGTTTGGTTTTCGAGATGGAGGAGCAATTCGGCGGCGCGTGTGGTCACGCGCTCGGGCACGCCCGCCAGCCGCGCGACGTGCACACCGTACGATCGGTCCGCGCCGCCCTCGACTACCGCGTGCAGAAACACCACGTCCTCGCCGCGCTCGAGGACATCCACGCGATACGTCCGCAGGTGCGTGAGTGACTCGGCGAGCGCCGTCAGCTCGTGATAGTGGGTGGCGAAGATCGTCTTGGGCGCGCCGCCAGGCCGGTCGGGATCGTGCAGCTCCTCGACGATGGCCTGGGCGATGGCCATGCCGTCGAACGTGCTCGTGCCGCGGCCGACTTCGTCCAGTACGACCAGGCTGCGCGCCGTCGCGGAGCGGACGATGGTGGCCGCCTCGATCATTTCAACCATGAACGTGCTGCGTCCGGCGGCGATGTCGTCGTGGGCGCCGATGCGCGTAAAGATGCGGTCGACGATTCCGACATGCGCTGAGCGGGCCGGGACGAAGCTGCCGATCTGGGCCATCAGCACGACGAGCGCCACCTGGCGCAGGTACGTGCTCTTGCCGGCCATGTTCGGTCCCGTGAGCAGCATGACGCGTGCGTCAGGCCCGAGTCGGGTGTCGTTCGAGACAAACTGACCGCGCGGCAGACTGTGCTCGACGACCGGGTGCCGACCCTCGACGATCTCCAGGCTGTCCGAGTCGTCGACGACCGGTCGCTGATAGCCGTTGGCGCTGGCCGCCTCGGCCAGGCACGCGAACAGGTCCAGCAGCGCCAGCGCCCGGGCGGTGGTGGCCAGGTCCGCGCAGCGCTCGGCCAGACGGTCGAGCAGAGCGTTGTACAGCTCGCGTTCGAGCTGCAACGCGTCGTCGTGCGCGCGCGCGACACGCGCTTCCATTTCCTTCAGCTCGGGGGTGACGAAGCGCTCGGCATTCGCCAGGGTCTGCTTGCGGATCCAGACTAGGCGGTCGAGGTGCTCAGATACGGTGTCGGCACCACTCGCCTGGCGCTGGTAGTAGTCAGTGGCCTGGCCGCACTGGGCGATGCTGACCTCGAGGTAGTAGCCGAAGATCTTGTTGTAGCCAACGCGCGCGCCGCGGACGCCGGTTCGCTCGCGCTCGCGTAGCTCCAGCGCGGCGATCCACTGGCGTGCGTCGCCGGCCAGGGCGCGGAACTGATCGAGCTCGGCCGAGACGCCCGAGTTGATCACGCCTTCCTCGAAGATGGTCGCGCCGTCCCGCACGATGGTGCGGATGTCGGCGGCGATCTCAGGCGCGGTCTCCGGGCGCGTCTCCGCCAGGAGCGATGGCAGATCGGTGGCCGACGCCAGCGCACGCTGGACGCGCGGGATGCGCTCGAGGCCAGTCGCCAGCGCCAGACACTCGCGCGGCGCGAGCAGTTGCTGGCCGGCGCGCACCGCCAGACGCTCGAGGTCGGGCAGACCGCGCAACGCCTCGACCAGCCGCGAGCGCAACCGCGCGTCACGCATCAGGCACTCGACCGCGTCCAATCGCTGGTTGAGGCGTTCGGGGTCGAGCAGCGGCTGGCCCACGACGTTGCGCAGCAGACGCGCGCCCATCGGCGTGCTGGTACGGTCCAGGACGCGCAGCAGCGACAAGCCGCCTTCGCCCGCGGCGGACTCGATCAGGTCAAGATTACGTCGAGTCGCTCGATCGAGGACCATGCTGCCGCCGACCGCGTACAGTCGCGGATGCTGCAGGGTCCGCGTGGCGGTCGGGCGCGCTTCGTGGATATACGCCAGCAAACCGCCGAGGGCACGAATGGCCAGCGGCTGGTCCATCAGTCCGGTCGACTCGGGCACGCCTCCAAAACAGCGCGCCACCTGGCGGGCGGCGGCCAGCGGGGCAAACAGCTCGGGGCCGCGGCGAGTGAGCGTCGAGCCGGGCGGGGCGACGTCGTCGAGCGTGTCAGTCGCCTCGACCAGGATTTCGGCAGGGCCGACGCGCACCAGCTCGCCGGTCAAGGTCTCCGCCGAGCCGGTGAACGAGGTGACGTGGAGCTCGCCGGTCGAGACGTCCACGTACGCCAGGCCGACGGCGTCGCGCTCTCGAACCAGGGCCAGCAGGAAGTTGCTGCGCGAGCTCGTGAGCAGGTGGCTTTCCAGCAACATGCCTGGCGTGAGCACGCGCACGATCTCGCGCGGGACGATGCCGTTGCGCGGCACAACCCCCATCTGCTCGGCGATAGCCACGTGCAGCCCGGCGCCGATCAGTCGTCCGATGTAGGTGTCCGCGGCGTGCACCGGAATGCCGGCCATCGGCAGTCGTTCGCCGCGGCCCATCTCGCGTGAGGTCAGCGCGATGTCGAGGACGCGCGCCGCGACGTGGGCGTCGTCCTCGAACGTCTCGTAGAAATCGCCGAGCCGAAAGAGCAGGAGCGCGTCGGGCTGACGTCGCTTGAGCTCCAGGTACTGGCGGCGAATGGGGGACAGGCCGACG
>JAFAWJ010001004.1 GCA_019242065.1 Chloroflexota bacterium | reverse complement strand
CATGTTCGTCTCGGTCTGCTCGTCGCTGGCGCCGGTCTCGAAGTTGAGGCTCACCACACCGGCGCCCAGCACACTTCGAATCTGGCGGAGCTGGTCCAGCACCGTCGGTGGACTGCCACACAGCAGCGTGCCGAGCTCGATCTGCTGTTCCAGCGAGAGCGGCCCCTGCGCTCCCATGTTCTGGAATCGCCGCAGCAGATCCGGATTTCGCGGACCGAAGAAGCCCGCCTCGGCGACCAATCGATTCGCCTTCACCATGCCAGGCACCAGATGATTGCCTTCGACGCGCGGACGCGCCAGCGCGAAGGCCTGCTCGTCGGTGTCCGCCAGGTAAACCGGCACGTGTCCATAAATCACCTGGTCTGGATCCGGCTGCCAGCCGTGTTCGGCTGCCTGTTGGAAGTAGTACTGCGCCGCCGGCGCGGCGGCCGTCAGGTTCGTGAACGCCAGTCCCAGGCCGATGTGCCGCCGCGCCGCGAATTCTGCCGACTCCTTGCTGGAGCCCGAAATGAAGATGGGCGGCAGCGGTTGCTGAATCGGCCGCGGCCAGATCGAGACGTAGCGATAGTGGTAATGCTCGCCCTCCCAGCCGAACGGCTCGGTGTCAGTCCAGGCGCGGACGACCAGCTCCCAGGCTTCCTCGAAGCGCGAGCGCGACTCCGCGGGCGGTACGTTGTAGACCAGGTATTCGTAGGGCGCGCCACGCAGGAGACCAGCTACCAGCCGTCCGCCGGACATGGCATCCACCAGGGCGTACTCCTCGGCGACGCGGACCGGGTTATTCAACGGCAGCAGCGCGCCCATGATGCACACCCGAGCGCGGCGCGCGCGCTGCGTAATCGCCGCCGCGACCGCGCTCACATTCGACGCCAGGCTGCCGGGCGAATAGTGGTGCTCCGCGCAGCCGATCCAGTCGAAGCCGAGCTCGTCGGCCAGGGCCACGTGGTCCATGCGACTGGCGACGACCTGCACGGCGCGGTCGGCATCGAACAGGCGGTTCGCGACCGGCCAGTTGACGACCGGCTCCGACGGTCGGCCGTACGGAAGACTGACGAAGAAGGAGGCCTTCATGGCTGCATCTGATTATGGCTGCCCGCACGCACAGCCCGACCATCGCTGCTCGATATGCCTCCATAAGCACCAGCTATGTGCCGCCTGTCCGCTCGCGGACATACCCTCATGTCTGGGGGAACTGGCTATGGCGACCACTGGACACGGCGAGCGAGCCATTTCACGCCGCGGGGTGCTGCGCCTCTTCGGCCTCGCGGCGACGACGGCGTTGGTGGCCGCGTGCCGGCCCTCATCTCCAGCCCAGCCCGTGCCGACCAGCCCGCCGCTGTCCGGCTCGACCTCGGCGCCCATTGCGACGGTCCAGCCAGGCGCCACTGTCGCGGCCGTCGACCAGCCGCGGAGTGGCGGCATCCTGCGCCAGGGGAATCTGGGCGACCTGCCGACCCTCGACGGCAACTTCCTCAACGGTCAGAGCACGATCTATCCGGTCTGGGATCGCCTGGTCGAACTCGACCCGCAACTCAATCCCGTGGGCATCCTGGCCGAGGGCTGGGACGTCGACGACAAATACACGCGCATCGCGCTGCGTCTGCGCCAGGGTGTCCAATGGCACACCGGCCGCGAGCTCACCTCTGACGACGTGGCCTGGAATATTCGTCGCGTCAGCAGCGATCCGAAGGTCGCTGGCGGCGGCTTCTACAACTGGATGTCGCAGACGCTGACGGGCATCGAAACGCCTGACAAGTACACGACCGTGCTACTTGCGGAGCGCTCCTGGCCGGCGGTCTTCGACACCCTGTCGCTGCTCTGCATCATCGACCCGGTGACATTCGCCGCGTCCGGTCCCGGCAAGCCGACGGGCACGGGCCCGTTCACGTTCGCCGACTATGCGCAGGGCGATCACTTCACGTTGACCAGAAATCCGAACTACTGGCAATCCGGCAAACCGTACCTGGACGGGGTGGAGATCAAAATCTTCAAAGACCCGCAGACGATGATGACCGAGCTCGAAGCCGGAGCGATCGACCTGGTCCTGTCCCCCCCAATCCACGACGTGGCGCGCTTGTCGAAAGACCCGACCTTTGTCACGACCTTCAACGCGTACAGCGGCGGTGCGAACCTGGTCTTCGTGCAGATGAAGGATGACGCCGGACCGACAACCAACAAGGCGTTGCGCCAGGCGCTGAACGCGGCGATTGATCGCCAGCGCTGGGCCGACGCGGTGCTGCTGGGGTATGGCGCGCCCAAGACGCTGCCACTGGCACCACCCAATCCGGGCTACGACGCCGCGCGCGATCAGGCCGTGGCGTTCGACCTCGACAAGGCGAAGTCGCTGCTCCAGCAGTCCGGTGTGGGCACGCCGCCGCTCGAGGTGATCTGGAATGCGACGGTCACCGACTACGCGACCGTCATGCAGATCTATCAGCAGGACCTGGCCAAAATCGGGCTGGATCTGACGCTCAAGCCAACCGAGCCGGTGACGTTTGTCGACCAGACGTACAACTCGAAGTTTCCCAGCCTGGCCACGTCGGCGACGCTGTACGGCAATCTGCGACCAGGGTTCTTTGCTGGCAACGTGTATTACAGCCCGTTCAACAACTGGAGTGGCTTCCGCAGCGACCGCCTGCTGCAGTTGACGGATGGCCTGTTGCACGAGACGGACCCGGCCCGGCAGAAACAGATCTATGCCGACTGGATGGACTACATCCAGGATGAGAGCTGGGCGATGCCGTGGTCGAACACGGCGCCGCGCTTCATGCAAACGGCAAAAGTGCACGGCGTGCGGTGGAATCTGGCGGACTACATGATGACCAACGACGCGTGGCTCACGTAGGTTCCCGTCGCGACGCCCGCGCGACCGCTGGAGGTGACCTCGAGTGTGGCTTCGATGAGGCCACTGAACAGGACCACGAGCAGGCCGACGCGTAGCGAACCGTCGACGGTGCGCGCCGCGAGCTCCTCGCTGCTGGTCGTGGGCATGGGCCTGCACCAGCGCACGTACCCAATCAGGTGACCTGTCCGAGCGTTTGGCAGCGGGGTACCATACGTGAGGTTAGTGTCTGTGGTTGCCCATCCCTCGCCAGGGTGGGTAGCCAGCCCAAGCGATAAGGAGTTGACCAGTCATGCTGAGCAAGGAAGAGAATGAGCTTCTGACACGAGTCGGCCCGGGCACCCTCATGGGCGACCTGCTGCGGCGCTACTGGACGCCAGCCTGTCTGTCTGCAGAGCTGCCAGGGCCTGATAGCGACCCGATGCGCGTGCGACTGCTGGGCGAGGACCTTATTGCCTTCCGCGATACGAACGGCAAGGTGGGCTTGATCCAGAACAACTGTCCGCACCGTGGCGCGTCACTCTTTTTCGGGCGAAACGAAGAGGCCGGCCTGCGGTGCGTCTATCACGGCTGGAAGTTCGACGTCGACGGCACGTGTGTCGACATGCCCAACGAGCCCGCCGAGTCCGATTTCAAATCCAAAGTCAAGGCGATCGCTTATCCGACCCACGAGTCGGGCGGGATCGTCTGGACGTACATGGGACCGTCGGAGACCCTGACGCCGTTCCGAGACTTTGGCTCGGATTCGCTGTCGCCAGAGCAGTGGCGTGTCGGCAAGCAGCAATCCACCTGCAACTGGGTGCAGGCCATGGAAGGCAATCTCGATTCGGCCCACATCTCCTATCTGCACCAGTACTTCGCCATCGAGGACATCCCGGATGACGGGACGGACAGGCCAGGCTACCCGTCGAACCTGATGTCGATGAAGTTCTGGCGACACGACCGCGCGCCCCGTTTCGAGCTGGTCGACGAGTGGTACGGCTACCGCTACGCCGCCGTTCGCACCACGCCCAACGGACACAAGCACATCCGCGTGAATGCGTTCATCGTTCCGTGGGGAACTGCTGTCGCGTCGATCCCCTTTGGCGGCGGACAGGGCCTCTTTGTGCCGATCGACGACGAAAACTGCTTCCGCTACTTCATTGCCATGCAGCCGGTGGTCAACCCGCGCGGGCTGGGCGGCGGGGGCTACGCGTCTGACCCGAATTGGCCGTACGGCATATTCGGCGGAGCCGGGCGTGGCACGATCGCGCGCACCCTCACCGCCGAAAACGACTACCTGATTGATCGTGACAAGCAGAGAACGGTCAGTTACAGCGGCATCGACGATTTCGTGAGCCAGGACCTGATGGTCACCGAGTCGATGGGCGCGATTTTCGATCGGACGAACGAGCGGCTCGGCACTACGGATGTGCCGATCATTCGCATGCGGCGCATCCTGATCGATGCCGCCAGGGGACTGGCTCACGGCCAGCAGCCACCGGCGCTGGCGGGTGTGCAGGGTCACGACCTGCGCGACATTCGAGCCGTCGAGAAGATCCTGGAGCCTGGCGAGAACTGGCAGAAGCTGGGCACGTGGGACGACCCGACGGTGCAGGAGTCGGTCGCGGCGTTCCGGGGCCACTAGCCCGCTGGGCGAGCGCGCTGGAGGCGGGCAATCCGATCACACGCGGAAGTGTGTACGGTGAGCCGCATCCAGGATTTTCTCTGGAAGCTCTGGGGACGGTGGCTCGGGCTTCCTCCAGACCCGAGACATCTACCCTGAGGTCGATCGACCGTATCATCGCCCGGAGTTGGCCAACTGGAGGACGCCGTTGAAGGACACACCCGACACCGAACTCGATACCCGCTTCAGTGAGCCGAACGCGACTGCCTCAGAATGGGACCAGACTCGCCGGGTGATCGAGAGCGCCGAGTTGTTCTGGATCTGCACCGTCCGCGCCGACGGCCGTCCGCACGTCAGTCCCCTGGTTGGCGTGTGGCTTGACGGAGCGGTCCACTTCAGCACAGGTCCGGACGAGCAGAAGGCCAGGAATCTGGAGCGCAACGCGCACGTGGTCGTGCTGACGGGCTGCAACCAGTGGGAAGAAGGACTGGACGTGGTGGTGGAGGGCGATGCGGTCCAGGTCACCGACGAGCGCACCCTGCAACGCCTGGCTGCCGCCTGGGGGACGAAGTGGGACGGGCGCTGGACGTATCAGGCGAGCAATGGTCGCTTTCGCCATGCCGTGGGCGAAGCGCTGGTGTTCGCAGTGAGGCCGGCGAAGGTGCTGGCATTCGGAAAAGGCACCTTCAGTCAAACCAGTCACCGATTCTGAGTCGGCTCGTTCTCGGCCAGGACCCGCGTGTACCGTGGTGTACGTGCACGAAGACATGAGCGTCGACGATCTCACATCACTCGCTGCCAACCACGGCTTGAACCTCTCACACGAGGAAGCGCAGCGTGCGCTTGACGGTGCCAACCGCTGGCGCAAGCAGGTGCTGCAACTGCGGGCGCTCGTCACGCGAACGCTGGAGCCCGCGTCGGTGTTCCGCGCGCCGCAACGGGAGACGGAGGAATGAACGACATCTGCTCGCTCTCGATAGAGCAACTGGCACAGGCGTATCGTGCCGGCGACACGTCACCGGTGGAGGCAACCGAGGCCACGCTGGCCCGCATCGAGGCCACAGACTCGCACATCCACAGCTTCGTCACGCTCACCCCTGATCTCGCGTTGGAGCAGGCCCGTCAGGCACGAGACGAGCTGGCGCACGGCAAGGATCGAGGTCCGCTTCACGGGGTGCCGATCGCTCTCAAGGACCTGTATGCCACCCGCGGGATCCGGACCACGGCGCACTCCCGGGTCCTGCTGGACTGGATCCCGGATGAAGACGCCGCGTGCACCACCCGCCTGTTCGCAGCCGGCGGAGTCCTGCTGGGCAAGCTGGCGATGCATGAGTTCGCCTGGGGAGCGCCCGGTTTCGATACTCCCTTTCCGCCCGCGCGCAACCCGTGGGACCTTTCTCGTGCGCCGGGCGGTTCGAGCAGCGGCTCGGGCACTGCGCTGGCCGCGCGGCAATGCTTTGGCGCCATGGGCTCGGACACTGGCGGCTCCATTCGCAGCCCGGCGCACCTGTGCAGCATCACTGGCCTCAAAACCACGTATGGGCTGGTGAGCCGTTTCGGCGTGGTGCCGCTGAGCTGGAGTCTCGACACTTGCGGACCGATGGCTCGCACGGTGGAAGATTGTGCGGTGATGCTAAACGTTATCGCGGGCTATGATCAGCGCGATCCCGCATCTGTGCGTCGGCCCGGAATTGACTACCGAGCCGCCATTGGCGGTTCGATTCACGGCCTGCGTGTCGGAGTGCCATACACCTGGCTGGATAGCGCTGGTGGCCTCGACCCCGAAGTGCGCACCATCTTCGACGTGGCCGTGGCCGAGTTGAAGTCGGCTGGCGCGGTCGTCGTCGAAGTGGATGGCCAGCCGTTCGTCGACGCACGCATCCCCCAACTGACCATCATGTTGGCCGAGGCGTATGCGTACCACGAGGCGGACCTGAAGACTCGACCGCAAGACTTCGGTTCCGGCCCGCGCACGCGGTTACACGAAGCCAGTGTGCTTACGGCCGCGGATTACATCCAGGCCCAGCGCAGTCGCTCGGCAATTGCCAGACGGATCGACGACCTGTTCGAGACGGTGGACCTCGTGGTGACGCCGGGCGGCGCCAGGCCGGCGGTCACATTCGAGGAGTACCTGTCGAATTCGACGTCCCCCGCTCCGATTGGGTTCACCTCGGCGTTCAACCTCTACGGGGGACCGGCGATCGTCGTCCCGTGCGGCTTTACGGCCTCCGGGCTGCCCGTTGGGTTGCAGCTGGCGGGTCGCAGCTTCGACGAGAGCACGGTCCTGCGCGCCGCCGCCGCGTACCAGCACAGCACGCATTGGCACCTGCGCGCACCAGATGTTCGTCAGTGACAGCGAGCGCAGGAGCATCTCCCGCTGCGCCACGTGAGGGTGCGTCCACTCCTCAGAGGTGAGCACGAACGCCATCGCCGCGCCCAGGGGCGCAAAAGCGACGCCGATCAGCAAGAACAGGTGAGACACGGGTATTCAAGCTAACCTCGAAGCGTCGCGACGACATGTATGGGGTTCTGCTCCATTGCCGATGGCCACCCCTGAACCGCGCCAAGCGCGCGCGTGTTGGCCTTTCCAGGTTCGCGAGCCGTATCAGAGTTCCGCAGGTATTCGAGTGGCACTGGCTCCAGGGCCGCCTCCAGTTCCTCCTCGTCCGGCACACTCACGGTCGGCCGGAACCAGGTCTGCGCAATGAGTGTCGGCGACGATGCCGACGCCGATCTCGATCACAGCAACTGAGACGCCAAGTCGGATGGAAATAACGCTGGCAATGCAGCGCCAGCCCCATCCACGCGGCGGCCACATACCAGATGTTGTCGGCGATGACTTGCTGGAGCATCTTGTCGAAAGGCCCCTGGTGCGTCGGATAACCGTCGCCAGGAGCCATCAGCCCTTCGCAGGGCGGTTCGGGCTTACGCCCAAGTGGGTCCCATCACCGACGTGGTCGCCTCAGTGACGTGCAGTGCGGCTCTCGGGAACACTTCTTGCTCGGCTCGACTTCGTCGCGCGTCTGTACCCAGAGATTTCCGATCGGCTCGACGCGTTGTTCAATCGACGCGACGAGTTTCCTGGATGCCGCAATTCGCCGCTTCGACCGGGAGGTCCAGTTCTAATTCGCCTATCAGGAGTTCATCCAGCCACTTGTGGCGACCGGTCTTGCACTTCTGTTGCCCGGAGGTAACCCGCGCTTCCAGGGACATTCGTGCCGAACAGGCGTTCGATTTGCCACTGGCCCACACGCTCGTCCGCGAGGCAGCTGCATCACCTGGCCAGCCTGGGGTATCCGGTGCCGGGGATTACGGCAGGCTGAATCTCCACACCAGTTATTCACCCATTTCGAACAGGCGGAACACCTCCAGAACCTGCGCGGCAAGCTTCAGGATGAGCTGATCCGCATCCAGGCGATGCTCGAGCACGCCACGCGGGACAGCATCGTCATCATGAACGAGAGCTTCGCGTCGACGACGCTGGAGGACGCGCTTCTTCTCAGTAGCCGTATCCTCGATCAACTGACCGAGCGGGGCATGCTCGGGGTGTACGTGACGTTCGTCGACGAGCTCTCGCGACTGAACGCCGCAACCGTGAGCATGGTCAGCACCGTCGTGCCAGGCAATCCCGCCGACGAACATTCAGAGTCATCCGTCGGCCGGCGGACGGACTGCCGTACGCCGCGGCGATTGCCGACAAATACGACCTGTCCTTCGATTCGATCAC
>JAFAWJ010000963.1 GCA_019242065.1 Chloroflexota bacterium | reverse complement strand
GTTCGAAGGCGTCGACGAGGGCAGCGACCACCGCTTCGTCCAGTCCACGCTCGACAAGGACCCGGCGGCCAACTCGGAGGAGGCGCTCCTCGAGTTCTATCGGCGGCTGCGGCCGGGCGATCCGCCCAACGCCGACAACGCCCGCTCGCTGCTCAACTCGCTGTTCTTCAACTTCCGCCGCTACGACCTCGGCAAAGTCGGCCGCTACAAGGTCAACAAGCGCCTTGGCTTGCAGACCGACATCACCATGCGCATTCTGACGCCAGACGACCTCGTCGAGATCGTCCGCGAGATGGTGCGCATCAACCACGGCAAGGGCACCGCCGACGACATCGACCACCTCGGCAACCGTCGCGTGCGAGCCGTGGGCGAGTTGATCCAGAACCAGTTCCGCGTCGGCCTGCTGCGCATGGAGCGCGTGGTCAAAGAGCGCATGTCGATCACCGACCCGGCCACCGCGACGCCCTCGTCGCTCACGAACATCCGGCCCGTGGTCGCGTCCATGCGCGAGTTCTTCGGCGGCAGCCAGCTCAGCCAGTTCATGGACCAGACCAATCCGCTGGCCGAGCTGACCCACAAGCGGCGCCTCTCAGCCCTGGGTCCGGGCGGCCTGTCGCGCGATCGCGCTGGCTTCGAAGTGCGCGACGTGCACCACAGCCACTATGGCCGCATCTGCCCCATCGAGACGCCTGAAGGTCCGAACATCGGCCTGATCGGCTCGCTGGCCACGTACGGCCGCATCAACGAGTACGGCTTCATCGAAACGCCGTACCGCCGCGTGCTGCGCTCGATCGAGAATCGACCCGATTACCTGGTCGGTCAAATCCTGCGCGGGGACCTGAAGGCCGAGGACGGCCACGTCGTCGGCGGCAATGGCACGCTGGTAGACGAGGCGCTCGCCGAGGAGATCGGCAAGCTGCCCGCGCGCTGGATCGACGTCCGGCCCCACGTCACCGACGAGATCCGCCACCTGACGGCCGACGAAGAGGACCGCTACATCATCGCCCAGGCCAACGTGCACGTGAACGACGACGGCACGCTGACCGACGAACTCGTCTCGGCCCGTCATGGCGAGCGCTTCCTGACCGTGCGCGCCGAACAGGTCGACTACATGGACGTCTCGCCCAAGCAGACGATGTCCGTGGCGGGTGCGCTGATCCCGTTCCTCGAGCACGACGACGCCAACCGCGCCCTGATGGGCTCGAACATGCAGCGCCAGGCCGTGCCGCTGCTCAAGCCGTCGGCGCCGCTGGTCGGCACCGGCATGGAGGAGCGCACCGCGCGCGATTCGGGCCAGGTGGCCCTGTCGCCGGTGGACGGTGTGGTCGAGAGCGTCACCGGCGAGCAGGTCGTCGTCCGCGACGACGAGGGCACGACCCACGTCCGACGCCTGCGCAAATTCATCCGCACCAATCAGGGCACGTGCTTCACTCAGCGGCCGATCGTCGTCCGCGGTCAGCGCGTGCGAACCGACCAGCCGCTGGCGGACTCGTCGTCCACCGATGCGGGTGAGCTGGCCCTGGGCCAGAACGTGCTGGTGTCGTTCATGAGCTGGGAAGGCGGCAACTTCGAGGACGCCATCCTGCTGTCCGAAAAGCTCGTACGCGACGACACGTTCACGTCGATCCACATCGAAAAGCACGAGGTCGAGGCGCGCGACACCAAGCTCGGCCCCGAAGAGATCACCCGTGACATCCCGAACGTCGGCGAGGACTCGCTGCGCGACCTCGACGAAAACGGGATCATCCGCGTCGGCGCCGAGGTCAAGGCCGGCGACATTCTGGTCGGCAAGATCACGCCCAAGGGTGAAACCGAGCTGACCGCCGAAGAGCGCCTGCTGCGGGCGATCTTCGGTGAAAAAGCCCGCGAGGTAAAGGACACCAGTCTCCGCGTGCCGCACGGCGAGCGGGGCAAGGTCGTCAACGTGCAGGTCTTCGAGCGCGACTCGGATGCCGAGCTGCCGGCGGGCGTCAACAAGATGGTGCGCGTCTCGATTGCCCAGAAGCGCAAGATCTCGGCGGGCGACAAGATGGCCGGGCGCCACGGCAACAAGGGTGTCGTCTCACGCATCCTGCCCCAGGAGGACATGCCGTTCCTGCCCGACGGTCGGCCGGTTGACATCATCCTGAACCCTCTGGGCGTGCCGAGCCGCATGAACGTCGGCCAGATCCTGGAGACCCACCTGGGTTGGGCCGCCGACCAGATCGGCGTCAAGTTCGCTACGCCTGTCTTCGACGGCGCTACCGAAGCCGACATCCGCGATCAGCTGCGGCGGGCCGGGCTGCCCGAGTCGGGCAAGATCGGCCTGCGCGACGGGCGGACCGGTGAGCCGTTCGACCAGGAGGTCACCGTCGGCTACATCTACATGTTGAAGCTGGTCCACCTGGTCGAGGACAAGATCCACGCCCGGTCGACTGGGCCGTACTCGCTGATCACCCAGCAGCCGCTGGGTGGCAAGGCGCAGTTCGGCGGTCAGCGCTTCGGCGAGATGGAGGTGTGGGCGCTCGAGGCGTACGGCGCCGCGCACACGCTGCAGGAGATCCTGACCGTCAAGTCGGACGACGTGGTCGGTCGGGTCAAGACCTACGAGGCCATCGTCAAGGGCGAGGACATCTTCCAGCCGGGCGTGCCCGAGAGCTTCAAGGTGCTCGTCAAGGAGCTGCAATCGCTGGGTCTGGCGGTTGAAGTCCTGAACGAAGAAGAGGAAGAAGTGACGTTTGCCGAGGATGTTGACGGCACCGACATGCGGTCGCTGGACATCAACATCTCGGGTTTCGAGCGAGGTGAGATCGAATAGATGCTGGAAGTCAACAATTTCAA
>JAFAWJ010000513.1 GCA_019242065.1 Chloroflexota bacterium | reverse complement strand
ATCGGCACCGCTGAGAGCAGCGCCTTGGTATACGGGTGCAGTGGCCGCTCGTAGAGCAGGTCGCGCGTGGTCAGCTCGACGATCTTGCCCACGTACATCACGGCGACACGGTCCGAGATGTGGCGCACCACAGACAAATCGTGGGCGATGAACAGGTAAGTCAGGTTGAACTGTTCTTGCAGCTCTTCGAGCAGATTGATGACCTGGGCCTGAATCGAAACGTCCAGCGCGGAGATGGGCTCGTCGCACACGATAAAACTCGGCTGCACGGCGAGTGCGCGCGCGATCCCGATGCGCTGGCGTTGGCCGCCTGAGAACTCATGCGGATAGCGGTTGGCAAAGTAGGGGTTCAGACCGACGATGCGCAGCAGCTCCTGGACGCGCTCATTCTTCTCACGACCCCGCGCCAGTCCGTGGATCTCGAGCGGCTCGCCGATGATACTGCCGACCGTCATGCGCGGATTCAAACTGGCGTACGGGTCCTGGAAGATCATCTGCATCTCGCGACGCATCTTGCGCAGGTCGCCGCCGTTCAACTGCGTCAGACTCTTGCCGAGGAAGTCGACCGTGCCCGCGGTGGGCTTGTAGAGCTGCAGGATGGCGCGGCCCGTGGTGCTCTTGCCGCAGCCTGACTCACCCACCAGGCCCAGCGTCTCGCCACGCTTGACGGAGAACGTGATGTCGTCGACGGCGCGCACCCAGCCAACCTGCCGCTGCAAGATGATCCCCTGGGTGATCGGGAAGTACATCTTGAGGTTCTGGACTTTGAGGAGCTCGCCGTCGGCGGTCCCGTCCTTGGGAACTTGAATGGGGCTGGTGGTGGTTGCCATGTACTTCGCCTCGCCTCCTAGACGCCCTGCACCGCGGGCTCTGCGTGTGGCTCGCGGCCACCGGTGACGTCCACCCAGCACGCGATACGATGGCCGGGCACAACTGGTTCCAGGCTGGGGTTCTCCGGCCCGCACCGCTCGACGGCGTAGGGGCAGCGCGGCTGGAACGGACAACCCGTTGGCGCATCGACCAGATCGGGCGGCAGGCCTTCGATCGGGACGAGTTTTTCTTTGCGCGGCTCGTCGAGGCGCGGGATGGACTTCAGCAAGCCCAGCGTGTACGGGTGGCGCGGATTGTGGAAGATCTCATCCGAGGTCCCCGTCTCGACGATGTAGCCGGCGTACATGACGTTGATGCGGTCGGCGATCCCGGCGACGACACCCAGGTCGTGCGTGATCATGATGATCGCCATACCCAACTCTTCGCGCAGGCGCTTGATCAGCTCCAGGATCTGGGCCTGGATGGTCACGTCGAGGGCGGTAGTCGGCTCGTCGGCCAGCAACAGCTTCGGCTCGCAGCTGAGCGCCATGGCGATCATCACGCGCTGGCGCATGCCGCCCGAAAACTGGTGCGGATAGTCGTCGACGCGCGAGCGCGCGGCGGGAATACCGACAAGCTCGAGCAGCTCGATCGTCCGCTTTCGGGACTGCGAACGGTCCATGCCCTTGTGGAGCTCGAGGGCCTCGCTGATCTGGCGACCGATGGTCAGCACCGGGTTGAGTGAGGTCATCGGGTCCTGGAAGATCATGGCGATGTCGTTGCCACGCACCTTCCGCATGTCGTCTTCTTTGAGCTTCAGCAGGTCGCGTCCGTCGAAGGTCACTTCGCCGCCGACGATGCGACCGGGCGGTTGAGGGATCAGCCGCATCAGCGACAGCGCGCTGACGCTCTTGCCGCAGCCTGACTCACCCACGAGGCCAAGGGCTTCGCCCTCGTTGAGTGTGAACGAGACCCCGTTGACGGCCTTGACCACCCCGTCCTGCGTGAAAAATTGTGTTCGGAGGTCCTTGACTTCCAGAAGCGGCCGCTTGGTCTCGAGCGCCACGGTCCTCAGCTTGTCTCCCTCGGGGTGAATTGGGCGCAGTGTACTAGACCTTCGGCCGCTCCGCTGAACGAAGTTTCCCTGTGACCCGCGGCTCCGCCGCTCCATCGTGACTGTCGATCATCCAGGAGATGAACTCTCACGCCTGCGCGGTGGCTATCACCTGTACCCGGGCAGCCACAGATGCGCCCAGCCGTCAGGCGTGGGTCCAGCGCAGGATCGGCTTGCGCGCGGCGGTCACCTCGTCCAGACGGCCGACGATCTGGTGGTGCGGCGCGGCGTGCAGCACCTCGGGTGACTGCTCGCACTCGCGGGCGATCTGCTGCATGACCGCCACGAAGTGGTCGAGCGTCGCGCGCGACTCACCCTCCGTCGGCTCGATCATAATCGCCTCGTCGACGATCAGCGGAAAGTAGATCGTCGGCGGGTGGATGCCAAAGTCGAGCAGCCGTTTGGCGATGTCCAGCGTCTTCACTCCGTACTCGACCTTTTGCCGTCGACCCGACAGCACGAACTCGTGCATGCACGTTCGCGAATAGGCCAGATCAAAGCTTTCAGACAGCAGCGCTCGCAGATAGTTCGCGTTGAGCACCGCCGTCTCACTGAGGCTGCGCAGCCCGCCCGCACCGTGCATGCGAATGTAGCTCAGCGCTCGAGCCAGAATCCCAAAGTGGCCGTGAAACCCCTTCAGGCGGCCGATGCTCTTCGGCCGGTCGAAGTCGAGCGCCAGTTGCCCGTCAGCGCGTTGCACCACAACCGGGACTGGCAGGTACGGCTCGAGTCTGGCGTTGACGGCAACTGGACCAGCGCCCGGTCCACCCGAGCCGTGCGGCGTGGAAAACGTCTTGTGGACGTTGATGTGCACACAGTCGAAACCC
>JAFAWJ010000294.1 GCA_019242065.1 Chloroflexota bacterium | reverse complement strand
GACCGGCGTCCAGGCGAGTCCGGTGGCGACGCCGACCGACGCCATCCGCTTGCGCACCTCATTGTAGAAGCGCGGCTTCGAGAGATACTCCGTGAGCGATTCCGGCTTGATGCGCGCCTTGAAGCGCGGCTCCTCCGCGATTTTGCGAGCCACCTTGCGGAAGATCGTGCCGATCTCGCGCTCGAGATTGCGAACGCCGGCCTCGCGCGTGTAGTCGTTGATGACGCCGCGGAGCGCTTGGTCGTTGATCTGCGCCTGCGTGTCGCGCAAACCGTTGGCGTCGCGCTGCTTGCGCAGCAGATAGCGCTTGGCGATCTGCAGCTTCTCGAACTCGGTGTATCCCGAGAGCGTGATGATCTCCATGCGGTCGCGCAGGGCGGGGCTGATCGTCTCGAGCTGGTTGGCGGTGCAGATGAACAGCACGTGCGAGAGGTCGAACGGCAGGTCGAGGTAGTGATCGCGAAACGTGTTGTTCTGCTCGGGGTCGAGGACCTCGAGAAGCGCCGACTGCGGATCGCCGCGGAAGTCGGCGTTCTGCGCCGGGTCGAGCACTTCGAGCAGCGCGGAGGACGGATCGCCGCGCCAGTCGCTGCCCAGCTTGTCGAGCTCGTCAAGGATGAACACCGGGTTGCGCGACCCCGCGCGGCGCAGCGCCTGAATGATGCGACCCGGCAAGGCGCCGATATAGGTGCGGCGATGACCGCGGATCTCGGCTTCGTCGCGCACGCCGCCGAGGCTCATGTGCACGAACTTGCGCCCGAGCGCGCGCGCGACCGACTGGCCGAGGCTGGTCTTGCCGACACCGGGTGGTCCGACCAGACACAGGATCGGGCCGCGCACGCTCGCGGCGACCGTTTCCGGCGCGGCGTCTGTCGCCGAATGCGCCGCGGCCGACTCGGCGTCCCGCTCGGCGCGCAGCTTCATGACGGCCAGGTATTCGAGAATGCGGTCCTTGACGCGGGTCAGGTCGAAGTGATCTTCGTCGAGCACCTGCTTGGCGTGGTGCAGGTCGAGATCGTCCTGCGTGGCGACGTCCCAGGGCAGATCCGCTAGCCACTCGAGGTAGGTGCGCACCATCGAGTGCTCGGGACTCGCCGCGGGGATGCTGGCCAGGCGGCTGAGCTCGCGCGTAGCTTCGGCCTGGGCCTCGGGCGGCAGGTGGATGCCGGCGAGCTTGGCGCGTAGATCCGTCAGGGCGGCCTCGTCGGAGTCGGATTCGCCGAGCTCCTTGCGGATGGCCTCGAGCTGCTGGCGCAGATAGAAATCGCGCTGGGTCTTCTCCATCGACTCGCGGATCTGCGATTGGATCTTGGAGCCGATCTCGAGGACCTCCAGCTCACGGGTGACGAGCTCGGTCACGCGGTGGGCGCGCACGAGCGGGTCGAGCTCCTGGAGGATGTCCTGGCGCTGGGCGCTGTCGAGGTCGATGTTGGCAGCGATGAAGTCGGCCAGGCGACCGGGGTCGTCGACGTTGACGGCGGCGATGCCCATCTCGTCGGGCAGCACGGGCGAGAGGCTGACGACGCGCTGGAACAGGGATTGGAGATTTTTGACGAGGGCCTCGGTCTGGACGCTGGGCGACTGACCGAGGCTGGGGCTGAGACCGGAGGGCAAGCTCTGCACGTCAGAGCGCAGATATGGCTCCACCTGTGACGGGCCCTGTGCTAAGCGGATGCGGGCCGCGCCCTGCAGCAGGACCTGCAGCGAGCCGTCTGGCAGCTTGAGCAGGCGGACGATGTTGGCGGCGGTGCCGACCTGGTGCAGGTTGTCAAACTGGCTGGGGTCGAGCGTCGGCTGGCGGAGCAAGACGAGGCCGATGGGCTGGCGAGCGGAGACGGCGTCGTTGAGCAGGCGCACCCACTGCGGCTCGGAGGCCTGCATGGGCATGAGCATGCCCGGGTAGAGCACCGCATCCCGACTGGGCAGAATGGCCAGGTTGGAGGGCAGCTCGAGCTCAGGCTCGCCCGCCTGAGCCTCGGCCGCCGGCGGCTCGGCGACGACCGCGACGACCGGACTCGACGGTTGGTCGGGTGTTGACGGCTCGGCCGGACTGCCAGGCTGCTCGGGTGTTGACGGCTGAGCCGGACTGCCGGGCTGCTTCGGCGCTGGCGGCTGAGCCGGACTGCCTGGCTGCGCCGGTGCTGGCGGCTCGGCCGAAGTGGTCGGCCGCTCAACGGGCCGGGCTGGCTGCTCGCCGTCGGATGGGGCGGGGAGGCCTGGTGGAGCGTCCGACGCAGGCAGACCGCCGTCACCGGTCGCTATGACGTCGTCGATGACTGGCTCGCCTGCCAGCCCCTGCGCGAGCTCAGCCGGTGCCGCCGCCGCGCGCCGCGCCCGCCCTGACGCCGCCCGCCGGCGTGGTCGCTGCTCAGTCATGAGGCGTGCGCCGCGTCCTCGACGCTGATCGGCACCTGGCGCGCCACACGCTTCGGCAGCGTGATCTGCAGCAGCCCCTCGCGATAGCTGGCGTGCGCCGCCGAGGTGTCCAGACCAGGCGGCAAGCGCACGCTGCGCTCGAAGCGCCCGTACGGAATCTCCAGCGCCAGATAGCTGCGCCGCTCATCCGCTCGCTCCTGCGGCTGCCGCTCACGACGGACACCGCGAATGACCAGCAGGTGCGGCTCGGCGTGGATCTCGGTGTGCTCGGCGTCGACGCCGGCGAGGTCGAGCTGAACGACCAGGGCATCCACCGTCTCGTAGACGTCCATGGCCGGTGTCCACACAGGCGACGGCTGGGCGTGCTGGCTGAAGACGATGGTTGGTCGCTTGCCAGCTCGATTGAAGTGCGCGAGATACCGCTGCATCTCGCGCTGCCACTGATCGTCGATCGCCATCCCGCGCCGCCTTCCCTTGATTTTCCAGTGTAACAACGCGCCTGCCTGCCACCCGCCGCCTTTCGCACGCTTGCCGTGCAGGTGCCTCGCCTCGTAGCCACGGTTTCCCTGGATCTCGCGGCGCGCTACGGGATCCGCCACCCGCCTCTCGCCTCCTACCCCGCACACGCGCCGTCGAAGCCGTCACCTACCCGCCCCCATACGTGCCGCTCACGCTCGCGCGTACGCACGGTTCCCTTGACTTCGCGGCACGCCCCTGGCTCTATCTCGCACCCTACGTGGACGCTCGACAGTCGTCACGCACTTCCGCGACACGTGCCGTCGACACACAGCTCGTCCGCCGCCGGCGCCAGGCCAACACGCCGTGACGGGCGAAGGCGTCGCTGCGCTCGCTCCGCCGTCACGCTTTTGCCGGAAACCCGTCCCGCCGTGCCGCCCCGACAGGTACCATCTCCTTCCCCGGAAGCCCAGGGACCACAGAAGGGACTACCCACAGATGAAGCTCGAGTGCTTGCAGGAGAATCTCGCCGAAGGCCTCAGCGTCGTCGGCCGAGTCGTGCCGACCAAGAGCACGCTCCCGGTCCTGAGCAACGTCCTGCTCTCGACCCGCGACGCTGAGCTCCAACTCACCGCCAACAACCTCGAGTTGTCGGTTGCCCACCGCGTGGCCACCACCGGCATCGAGCGCGAGGGCGAAATCACCCTTCCCGCCCGCCTGCTGGCCGACTACGTCGCCCTCCTGGATCACGGTCAGAAAGTTGCCCTGGAGCTGAACACGAAGACCCACAAGGTCCACCTGGCGTGCGGTCGCTACGAGGCCAACATCGCCGGCATCGACGCCGAGGACTTTCCACCCATCCCCCAGGTCAGCGGCGGCGCGAGCTTCACCATCCCCGCGCCGACCCTCAAGGAAACCATCGCCGGCGTGGTCTTCGCCGCGGCCCCCGACGACACACGCCCCGTGCTGGCCGGCGCCTTGCTAAAACTGGGCGGCTCGGAACTGACCCTGGCCGCCGCCGACGGTTTTCGCCTGGCGGTGCGCACCGTCGAGCTGCCGACGGCCGGCCCCGAGCTGACGATGATCGTGCCCGCCCGGACCCTGACCGAGGTGGCGCGTCTGCTGTCCGACGACGAGGACGAACAGGTCGCGATCAACACGACGCCCAATGGCAACCAGGTGTACTTCGCGTTCGGCAAAACGGAGATCACCAGCCGCCTGATCGAGGGACAGTTCCCGGACTACCAGCGCATCATCCCGCCGGAGTCGAAAACGCGCGTCAAGCTCTCCACGACGGACTTCCTGCGCGCCACGCGGGCCGCGGCCGTCTTTGCCCGAGACAACTCCAACATCGTGCGCCTGGAGTGCAGCCCCGCCGCCGAGGGCGCCCTGTCGGGCAACGGCTCAGTCCTGGTCAAAAGCACCAGCGCCGAAATGGGCGACAACGAAGGCACCCTGGACGCCAGCGTCGACGGCGACGACACCCAGATCGCCTTCAACGGCCGCTACCTGCGCGACGCCCTGGAAGCCATCGACACCCCCGAAGTCCAGCTCAAAATCACCGGCCCCAGCAGCCCCGGCGTCATCGAGCCCGCCGGCGAACCCAACGGCTACACGCACGTGATCATGCCGATGCACGTCGCAAGGTAGTCAACTCCGACTTTCCAGAAGCCAGGAATATCAGAAGAGGTGACGAGCTCGGCGGTAAATTGGGCCTTGTCGCCCGCCGCATAGCGCCCGGTGAGCACGCCCGTGCGGTACACCAGTGCGCAACGTTCGACGAGGTCGACGATCCACACCTCGTGGAGTCCGGCCGCGAGATATGCCTCGAGCTTGAGGCCACGGTCGAACTGGCGCGTCGCGTAGCTGACCTCGATCACCCGCTGCACGTGCGCGGCCGACGGCCTCAAGGGTGCATCAGCTGCGACGACGGTGATGTCCGGCTCTGGCTCGCCGTCGCCGGGCAGGACGATGGGCATCTGACGGCGCACGCGTGTTTCGCCAAGCGTGTAGAAGCGCGCGGCGAGATGATTCGCCGTCCCAATGTGGGGCTCACGCATCGGCGGCATCTCGTACAACGTCCCGTTGAGCAACTCGATCCGGCGGTCGCCAAAGACCCCGGCATCGATGGCCTGATGGTAATCGTTCAGAGTCCAGTGCGGAGCCCGCGGCTCTTGCTCGACAGGTGCGCTTTCAACGCTGAGTTCCATGCGTTTCTGATCGGGTCCGTAGAACTAATCGCGCGTGCCAGCACCATAGCTGGCAATCGCGTTCCGCGCAATCCATCAGGTGAATCGCCTGGTCAGCACCACTTCAGTCTCGCGCGCTCCGAACGGTTGGACCGTCCGTATCCAGGCGGCAGCAACACGAGAGTGGGTGGGATAGCCGACACCCGCACGCGAGCCGTCCGGCGTGCGTCGACTGTACGCATGCCGTCCCAGAGCGCGCTCCGCGTTCACGCCACCGCCCCGGCGAAGGCGGTGTAGAAATCGGCGGGAGGCGATGACGAACACGTCGGTCTTCTCATCTGGCAGCCACTTGACACCGCTATCACAACGCGGGGCCGCGGCGTGGATCCCGCGTTGAACATCGCCTGAATCTCGATTCGCGTGTAGCGGGCATGAACGTGGCCGCTTGTGGAACGCATGGGCTGGATATGGTCGGCCTTGCTTTGAGCTCGCCGAACAACTCTGCCAGTTCGGCACCGACCTGCGGGTGTGCGCGCAGCCGCCTCCAGGCTGGCGGAGCTGCGCGAGACGCTCGAGCAAGAGAGCGTGGAATTTGGTCTGTGCAATGTTCACAGCCGAACGCAGCAGCTGCTCGATCGGAAGAGGCAGTTCGTCGAACTGGAGACGCGGCCTGGTATGGCCAACGCGGCGCTGCTCCAGGTGCGCTCGCTTACGAACCGGGTATATGTTTGAGCAGAGTTACGTGTCTGGTGGACTCCGGCGCACGTCGCAACCAGCGCCACCACCGTGACCAGGTACAGCTGACCGGTCACCGCCTCGCTCACGGACAGCATGCGACCAAGCGGTTCGCGGGCGGACAGATCGCCAAAGCCCACGGTCGCCAGTGTCGTAAAACTGAGATACATGTAGTCGCTTGTCGGCGGTGAGTCCGTTTGTGCAAAGTACGGGACGTCCGTCAGGACCGCAGTCAATGGTTAGATGAGCGCGAAGACCAGGCCAATGGGCAGGTAGACACACAACGCAGCCATGAGTGACTCGCCGGTGAGCGTCGGGCTGTTGAGAAGGCGAGTCACACTCATGATCGGCGTAGCTACGACCAACAGCGGCGTGGCGCTCTCATGGACCAGGCCTGTGGGCTCGAGTGGACTGAACTGGGTCACGGCGGACGAAAAAAGCGTCAGCAGGATAATCAAGTGGCGGCGCGCAACATCCAGCGCGGGAGGTGCATGGGTCGCAGGGCGAGCAGGAGGGCCACGGCGAAGAAGACGTCAGAGCCCAGTCGCACAATTGAGCCGCGACCCGCCACGGTGATCAGGAGGATGCCGACCACCAGTGTCATGAACACCAGCGTGTAGTCCGAGAGGTAGACGGAGCGCCGCGCGCGGAGTGTGTCGACCTCCACGGGATCAGGAAGTTCTCACTGCATGAGGTCAGTTGACAATCGGCTATGTTGTGTGATCAGCGTGCTGCGCTGCGCGCAGAAAGGGTGCTGACGGCTGTCGGCACCGGCGGGAGACCCTG